>NZ_JBIVJB010000072.1:0-17662 GCF_044750025.1 Pseudomonas sp. NPDC088885
CCGAGCAGTCTTGCCAGTACCACAGGTACTTCGCTGTCGTCGTAAGGTCGGATGGCATCGAATTCGCCCATCATGCTCTCTTGTTAGAAACGGCTAGGGTAAGTAAAGGTTTTGATCGAAAACCAACGGGGCACGGTCTGAAAAGTCAGCCAGACAAAAATAGCCCTGCAAATAGACCGGCGATTATACGCACAAGTCACTTGGGAGACCGCGATGCTGGAGAGCGCACTGTACGAATGTCCGTATTGTGGTGAGCAAGTTGAAACGACGGTGGATCTGTCCGGCGGTGATCAGACCTACATTGAGGACTGTCAGGTGTGTTGCCGGCCGATCACGTTCGTCTTGCAGGTACACGGAGAGGATTGGTTTCTGGAAGTCTTCAGCGAAAACGAGTGAGGCGCGCCCATGCAGCGAATCTACGAGCCGGAAAACCTGATGGAAGGCGAAATGCTCAAAGGCATGCTCGCCAGCGAGGGCATTGAGGCGCACTTGATTGGCCGCGATTTGCTCGGCGGCACCGGTGAGTTGCCGATCTTCGGCTTGCTCGGGCTGTCGGTCGACAACGATCAGGCCGAATACGCCCGCGAGCTGATCACCGCGTACAATGCCGCGCTGCCGCTGCCCGGCGATGAACCGGAGAGCTTCCCCGGGACGCTGGTCTGTTAGGCTGACGATCGTTTTATTTAGAGTCTTGTTGCCCCATGTGTGGACGTTATGCCCTGTTTCGCTGGAACCGCGATTTCGCGGCCCTGCCAGGTTTTCCCGCCGATCAGCAGGCGCAGTGGAACATTTCCCCCAACGATTCGGTGTTGATGCTGCGTGCCGGTGACGCCGGCGAACGCACGCTGGCCCGCGCCCGCTGGGGGCTGACGCCGCCGTGGCTGACCGACCTGTCGAAAACACCCGCGCATGCTCGCGCGGAAACCGTGGCCGAACAGCCGATGTTCCGTGAGGCGCTGCGTCAACGTCGCTGCCTGCTGCCGGCGAATGGTTTTTACGAATGGCGCGGGACTCAGCGCAAACGCCCGTACTGGCTGACGCCGGGGGAGGGCGCCTCGCTGTTTTTCGCGGCGATCTGGGAGGCGTATCCGGTGCAGGAACAGATCTGGTTGAGTACGGCAGTGATTACGCAGTCGGCGTCGAGTCAGCGCCGACCGTTGATTCTGGATGAGGCGGGGCAGGCGGCGTGGCTGGATCCCGAGACGCCGTTGCATGTGTTGCAGGCGTTGCTGGCGAGTGAGCCGGCGGTGTTGCGGGAGCGGGTGTTGGCGAATCTGATCAATGATCCGAAGCTCAATGGACCGGAGTGTTTGACGCCGGGTTGAGTTGTCTGGTCTATCAAGAGCCCCTCACCCTAACCCTCTCCCGGAGGGAGAGGGGACTGATCGAGGTGTCTTGCTTCATACATCGACCTGAGAAATCGAGTCGATTATGGATTCAAAGCAGATCGTTCAGGTCGGCGAACTTCTTGAATATCCCCCAATCAGTCCCCTCTCCCTCCGGGAGAGGGCTAGGGTGAGGTGCTTTTGAACTGTGGGACATTTCTGAAAGTCACTGCAACACGTCCGTTGTATCTGGCGTCGATACAATTACCCGCCTAGGATACCCGGCAGGTTTTCAGGGAGCTTTTGAATGAACAAGACATTGGTTGTAAGTGCACTGAGCGCAGCGTTGTTGCTGGCCGGTTGTCAGTCGGTCAACACCACCAGCGGCGGCGCCGTGGGTGTAGAGCGCAAGCAGTACATGTTCAGCATGCTGTCCTCGCAAGAGGTCGACCAGATGTATGCCCAGTCGTATCAGAAGACCGTCGGTGAAGCGTCCACCAAAGGTGTGCTGGACAAGACCAGCAGCGACGCCAAACGCGTTCAGGCGATCGCCGACCGTTTGATCGCTCAGGCGCCGAACTTCCGCCCCGATGCGGCGCAATGGAAATGGGAAGTCAATCTGATCAAGAGTGACGAGCTCAACGCCAACTGTGGCCCCGGCGGCAAGATCATTTTCTACACCGGGCTGATCGACAGCCTGAAACTCACCGACGATGAAATCGCTGCTGTCATGGGCCATGAAATTGCCCACGCCTTGCGCGAGCACGGCCGTGAGGCGATGTCCAAGGCGTACGGGATTGAAATGGCCAAGCAGGGCGCGGGTGCGTTGCTCGGTCTGGGGCAGGACAGCCTGGCGCTGGCCGACACCGTGGCCAATTACGGCATGACGCTGCCGAACAGCCGCGCCAACGAAAACGAAGCTGACCTGATTGGCCTGGAACTGGCCGCCCGCGCCGGTTACAACCCGAATGCCGCGATCACCCTGTGGGACAAGATGAGCAAGGCATCGGAAGGTTCACCACCGGAGTTCATGAGCACTCACCCGGCATCGGCTAGCCGGATTGCTTCGTTGCAGGCCGCGATTCCAAAGGTCATGCCGCTGTACGAACTAGCTCCGAAATCCTGAGTCGGTGATCGTTCCCACGCTCTGCGTGGGAATGCCTCAAGGGACGCTCCGCGTTCCAATGGGACGCAGAGCGTCCCCGGTTGCATTCCCACGCAGAGCGTCGGAACGATCCTTCTCTCAGGGTTAAACCCAACCACTGCTCTGCATCGCTTTGTACACCGCGACAATTGCCAGAATCATGAACGCCGACGCCGCGAGGCGACGGATCAGGGTCAGTGGCAATTTGTCGGCGGCAAAGTTACCGGCCAATACCACCGGCACGTTGGCAATCAACATGCCCGCCGTCGTCCCGATAATCACCAGCCACAAGTCAGGGTATTGCGCGGCGAGCATCACCGTCGCGACCTGAGTCTTGTCACCCATTTCAGCCAGGAAGAACGCAATCAGCGTGGTCAGGAACGGCCCGAACTTGCGAGCCGTGCTGCTTTCATCGTCGTCCATTTTGTCTGGCACCAACGTCCACAGCGCCGTGGCCGTGAAGCTCGCGGCGAGGATCCAGTGCAGCGTCGCATTCGAGAAGAAACTGCCGAACCAGGCGCCTACCGCACCGGCTGCTGCGTGGTTGGCCAGGGTCGCGGCGACAATACCGGCAATGATCGGCCAGGGTTTGCGGAAGCGAGCGGCGAGAATCAGCGCGAGCAGTTGCGTCTTGTCGCCGATTTCGGCCAAGGCAACGATTGCGGTGGGAACGAGTAACGAGTCCAGCATCAGGATTTTCCTAAGGGGCGGGTCGACACGGCTATGACACGTACAGCCTTCCCGCCCCGGGTAAGGTGTGCGTGTCATAGGTCTTGTCAAACCCTGCGATCCGTCTGATGCGGACGCTTGGGTCGCATACGCCATGATCTGAGGATCAAGTATGTTGACGTATGCCGGACGAGCTTGGCGCTCGTGGGAGACTACTCCCCTAGGACGGAGCGGATTCTGCCTAGGCAAATCCGATTGAGCAAGCCTCTTTTTTGAAAGAAGTTCTAGCCGCGCTTGGCCCGGTAAATCCGGAAGCCATTGCCTTCGGCCTTGATCGCGCACACGCCCAGATGCTCTTCGATCAGCGGCTGATACTTGAGGAAGCTGTTCGCGACCAAGCGCAGTTCGCCACCGTTTTTCAGATGTTTGGCCGCTTTTCGCAGCAAGTTCTCGGTGGCGAAGTAATCAGTGTGCACGCCGACATGGAACGGCGGATTGCTCAAAATTGCGCTCAAACCCATCGGCGCCGCATCGATGCCATCGCCTGTCAGCACCTCGGCCTCCAGACCGTTAGCGGCCAATGTCAGACGACTGCTGGCAGCGGCAAACGCGTCGACATCAAGCAGCGTCACCTGATTATGCGGATAGCGACGCTTCACCGCCGCGCCCAAGACACCCGCGCCACAACCGAAGTCGAGCAGATGGCCACTCGGCAATTTGTCCAGATGTTCCAGCAGCAGGGCGCTGCCGCGATCAAGACGACCGTGGCTGAACACGCCCGGCAGGCTGATCACTTTCAGCGGGCCTTCGGCCAGCGGCAATTCATAAGTCTGCGCGAGGCTTTCCAGCGATTTCGTTTCTGGCGCGTTGGCCACGGTGACTTGCCAGAGCTGGCAGTGACGCGCGCTGTCGAGTTTGCGCGGCTTGCCGAACGGATTGAGCTGTTTCGACGCACCTTCGATGCCGCTGCGTTTTTCCCCGACCAGAAACACTTCTCGCCCGGCCAGACGCGAGGCCACGGCGTTGAGAATGTAATCGGTCAGATCCTTGGACTTGGGCAAGAACACCACAGCGCTATCAAACTCACGCTCCGGAACATTCACGCCGAAATGGCTGCGACCTTCGAAGCGAGCGTCCAGCGCCGCTTGATCGCCGGCATGCCAGCACCAGCCGAAGGCGTTGGGCAAGCGCCCGAGCAGATCGTCGGCGGGCAAACCGGCCAACAACAACGAACCTTGAAACAACTCGGGCTGACGAAGCAGTACTTCACTGCGCGGATCCATAACTGCTCCTCAAAAAAAAGTGCCGCAGTTTATCAACTGACGACCCGCAGCGCCTTACCGCTGAAGAACGCCTGAGCGTTTTCGGTCAATTGACCGACGATGCGCTGCCGCGCTTCAACACTGCCCCAAGCGTTATGCGGCGTGACGATCAGACGTGGAATGTCGGCGGCCAGCAGCGGATTGCCTTGAGTCGGCGGCTCGACGCTCAACACATCCGTCGCGGCGCCGCCGAGGTGACCATTACGCAGCGCATCGGCCAACGCCTGTTCATCGATCAAACCGCCACGCGCGGTGTTGACCACGAAGGCGCCGGGTTTCATCGACGCCAGTTCGCGGGCACCGATGAAGTGGCGGGTGTGCTCGTTGAGCGGGCAGTGCAGGGTGAGGGCGTCGATTTGCGGCAGCAGTTCGTCCAGCGGCAGACGATCCGGGCGGGCAGGGCGCCCGGGGATCTGTCCGAGCAACACGCGCATGCCGAAGGCTTCGGCCAGTCGCGCCACCGCGCCACCGAGTTCGCCGTGACCGAGCAAACCCAGGGTTTTGCCTTCCAGTTCAACAATCGGATAGTCGAGCAGGCAGAACTGTTTCGCCTGCTGCCAGCGACCTTCGCCGACGGCTTTCTGATAATCGGCCAGACGCGTGGCGAGGTTGAGCAGCAGCATGATCGTGTGTTGCGCCACCGATGGCGTGCCGTAACCCTGACAGTTGCACACGGTGATGCCGTGAGCGCGGGCGGCGGCGAGGTCGACGTTGTTGGTGCCGGTGGCGGTGATCAGGATCAGCTTCAGATCGGGGTTGGCGGCCATCGCGGCGGCGTCGATCAAAATCTTGTTGGAAATGGCCACGGTGGCGCTTTGCAGGCGTTCGCTGACTTGCTCGGGCAGGGTCTGGGCGAAGAGTTGCAGATCGCTGAAACACTCGCGCAACGGACTGAGGTCGAGGTCGCCAAGATCGAGCGACGGGTGATCAAGGAATACGGCGCGGCGCGTGTTCGTCATCAACTGTACCTTTTAGGCTTTGAGCGTTGGGCGTAATCTGCCGAGCCTACCAGATGAAACAATTGGTTACGCAGACCCCGCCGCGGATACATATCCCTGTGGCGAGGGGATTTATCCCCGTTGGGTTGCGAAGCAGCCCTAAAACCATTCACCTCGGTGTATCTGCTCAATCGCGTTCGCCGGGTTTACGACTGCTGCGCAGCCGAACGGGGATAAATCCCCTCGCCACAAGTACTGCGTTTCCTACAGATTTTTTATTGACCAAGCTGCCCCAGAGGAGCCCCCATGTACTGGACCGAGTTCTTGACCGTTGCACTGATCCACCTGCTGGCCGTCGCCAGCCCCGGCCCGGACTTTGCCGTGGTGGTGCGCGAAAGCGTGACCCACGGGCGTCGCGCCGGTACCTGGACGGCACTCGGTGTCGGTACGGCGATTTTCCTCCACGTCGGATATTCGTTGCTCGGCATCGGCCTGATCGTGTCGCAATCGATCGTGCTGTTTAACGCGTTGAAATGGGCGGCGGCGGCTTATCTGCTGTACATCGGCTTCAAGGCCTTGCGTGCGCAACCGGCGAAAACCGTTACTGATGATCTGCACAAAGAAGCCGGCGTACGCACGGCTCGCGGCGCGTTCACTTCAGGTTTCGTGACCAATGGCCTCAACCCGAAAGCCACGCTGTTCTTCCTGTCGCTGTTTACCGTGGTGATCAACCCGCACACGCCGCTGTCGGTGCAGGCCGGTTACGGGATTTATCTGGCGGTCGCGACGGCCGTGTGGTTTTGCCTGGTGGCGATGCTGTTCAGCCAGCAACGTGTACGCGCCGGTTTTGCCCGCATGGGCCACTGGTTTGACCGCACCATGGGCGCGGTGCTGATTGCTCTCGGCGTGAAAATCGCCTTCACCGAGATGCACTGATCCCACCAAAACCTCCCACTGTAGGAGCTGCCGAAGGCTGCGATCTTTTGATCTTGATTGTTAAAAAACAAAATCAAAAGATCGCAGCCTTCGGCAGCTCCTACACATGCTCAGGCTCGTCCTGCGAGTGCGAGTGCGAGTGCAAATGCTGGCGCAAAGCTAGCATTTGTACGGCTCTGCAAATCATTCCTTTGGCTGATTTGGCTGGCGTATAAGGGTTCTAGAGTACAAATCTCTATGCCAACACCGTGCAGCCAGAAAAGGGATTCATATGTTGCAGACTCGCGTCATTCCCCCGGCCGATGGGGCCTACCAGTATCCATTGCTGATCAAACGGCTGCTGATGTCCGGCGCCCGTTACGAGAAAACCCGCGAGATCGTCTACCGTGACCAGATTCGCTACAGCTACCCGACCCTGATCGAGCGTGTTGCGCGGCTGGCCAACGTGCTGACGGCGGCCGGTGTGAAGGCCGGCGACACTGTTGCGGTGATGGATTGGGACAGTCATCGTTACTTGGAGTGCATGTTCGCGATTCCGATGATCGGCGCGGTGATCCACACGATCAACGTGCGCCTGTCGCCCGAACAAATCCTCTACACCATGAACCACGCCGAAGACCGCTTTGTGCTGGTCAACAGCGAGTTCGTCGGCCTTTATCAAGCAATCGCGCCGCACCTGACCACGGTCGAGAAAACCCTGCTGCTGACCGATCTGCCGGAGAAGACTGCCGACTTGCCGAACCTGGTCGGTGAGTACGAGCAACTGCTGGCCGCCGCGAGTCCGCAGTACGACTTCCAGGATTTCGACGAAAACTCCGTCGCGACCACGTTCTACACCACCGGCACTACCGGCAACCCGAAAGGCGTGTACTTCACCCATCGGCAATTGGTGCTGCACACCATGGGCGTGTCGACGATCATGGGTTCCATCGACAGCGTGCGCCTGCTCGGCACCAACGATGTGTACATGCCGATCACGCCGATGTTCCACGTCCACGCCTGGGGCCTGCCTTATGTGGCGACCATGCTCGGGCTCAAACAGGTTTATCCGGGGCGCTACGATCCGGAATATCTCGTGGAGTTGTGGCGCAAGGAGAAGGTCACGTTCTCCCACTGCGTGCCGACGATCCTGCAAATGCTGCTCAACGCCAAAGGCGCGCAGGGCACCGATTTTGGCGGCTGGAAGATTGTCATCGGCGGCAGTGCGCTCAATCGCTCGCTGTACGAAACCGCCAAGGCGCGCGGCATTCAACTGACGGCCGCCTACGGCATGTCGGAAACCGGTCCGCTGGTTTCCTGCGCACACCTCAATGATGAATTGATGGCCGGCAGCGAAGACGAGCGCACCACTTACCGGATCAAGGCCGGTGTGCCGGGGCCGCTGGTAGAAGCGGCGATTGTCGACGCCGAAGGCAATTTCCTTCCGGCTGACGGCGAGACCCAGGGCGAACTGGTGCTGCGTGCGCCATGGCTCACCGAAGGTTATTTCAACGAGCCACAAAAGGGCGCTGAGCTCTGGGCCGGCGGCTGGCTGCACACCGGCGACGTCGCCACACTCGACAGCATGGGCGTGATCGACATCCGCGACCGCATCAAGGACGTGATCAAGACCGGTGGCGAATGGATTTCCTCGCTGGATCTCGAAGATTTGATCAGCCGTCACGTCGCGGTACGCGAAGTAGCAGTGGTCGGCATCGCTGATCCGCAGTGGGGCGAGCGCCCGTTTGCACTGCTGGTGATCCGTGAAGGGCACGTGATCGGGGCCCGTGAGCTCAAGGAGCACCTCAAGCCGTTCGTGGAAT
This sequence comes from Pseudomonas sp. NPDC088885, assembly GCF_044750025.1. NCBI lineage: Bacteria > Pseudomonadati > Pseudomonadota > Gammaproteobacteria > Pseudomonadales > Pseudomonadaceae > Pseudomonas > Pseudomonas sp. NPDC088885. The sequence goes on from NZ_JBIVJB010000072.1 coordinate 8,137, forward strand.
TGGGCCACCTGAGCAAGTGGGCGATCCCGAGTCAGATCGCCCTTGTTACCGAAATTCCCAAGACCAGCGTTGGCAAGCTCGACAAGAAGCGCATCCGCCTCGACATCACCGAATGGCAGGCCAACAACAGCACCTTCCTCTCGACACTTTGAGTGTCTGCTGGCGCGCCGAAAACGGCGCGCCAGCCCCACCAAGCAAGCGCTTGGCTTGTGAAATCAAAAAAATCAGCCATCCTTGCCGTGCCGACGAGTGTCGGACTGGCGAAAGGACTGTTCCAGAGTGGTTGCTCACTGCAAATCACACTTTAGAGGGATCAAGCAGTACCCCCTGCTGGATATAGTCCGTTCAAGGATTTTTAAGAACGGAGCACACGCACAGATTGGGGCGAGCAACTTTGGAGTGATTTCGGGCAGCCTTGGCGCCCGGCCCTCCACAGCGTTTTTAAAAGTACTCACTGCCATAACAATAATGCACATGGAGTAGCGTCGATGACCTCAGTAAACCAGTTCTGGCGCCGGGCAAAACTGCCTCTGGCGGTCAGTCTTGCCTCTTCGCTCGCCGGGCCCGCATTCGGCGTCAGTTTCAACGTCGGTGAAATCGAGGGTCAGTTCGACTCGTCCCTGTCGCTCGGTGCCAGTTGGTCTACTCAGAGCCCGAACAAGAACCTCATCGGCGTCAACAACGGCGGCCACGGCCTGTCGCAGACTTCCGATGACGGTCACGCCAACTTCAAAAGCGGCGAAACCTTCTCGAAAATCTTCAAGGGCATCCATGACCTTGAACTGAAGTACGGCGACACCGGCGTGTTCGTCCGTGGCAAATACTGGTACGACTTCGAACTCAAAGACGAAAGCCGTGAGTTCAAGGACATCAGCGACAACAACCGCAAGGAAGGCGCGAAGTCCTCCGGCGGGCAGATCCTCGACGCCTTCGTCTACCACAACTACTCGATCGCCGATCAGCCGGGCTCCGTGCGTCTGGGCAAGCAGGTGGTGAGCTGGGGTGAAAGTACCTTCATCGGCGGCGGCATCAACTCGATCAACCCGATCGACGTGTCCGCGTTCCGCCGTCCGGGTGCCGAAATCAAGGAAGGCCTGATTCCGGTCAACATGTTCTACGTCTCGCAGAGCCTGACCGAAAACCTCTCGGCCGAAGCGTTCTATCAGCTGGAATGGGATCAGACCGTTGTCGACAACTGCGGCACGTTCTTCTCGCAACCCGACATCATTGCCGACGGCTGCGACAACAACCTGCGCGTACTGAACAAGCGTTCGCAGATTCCGGCCATTGCGCTGGGTCCTTTGGCGGCCAACGGCGTCAACGTCGACGAAGAGGGCGTGCTGGTGCGCCGTGGCGGCGACCGTGATGCGCGCGACAGCGGCCAGTGGGGCGCGTCCTTCAAGTACATGTACGATCCGATCGATACCGAGTTCGGCGCCTACTTCATGAACTACCACAGCCGTGCGCCGATCTTCAGTGCCACCGGTGCGCCACAGTCGGTGTACAACACCGCACGTGCACTGCCAGGCCCATTCGCGGCACTTGCGCCGCTGTTGGTCGCGGGTAACTCTGAGTATTTCGTTGAGTATCCGGAAGACATCCGTCTCTATGGTCTGAGCTTCTCCACCACCCTGCCTACCGGTACCGCGTGGAGCGGTGAGGTCAGCTACCGTCCGAATGCGCCGGTACAACTGAACTCCACCGACATCCTGTTCGCCGGTGTACGTCCGCTGGGCGGCGCACTGACCAACGCTTCGCTGCTCAACGGCGTTCCGGGTCAGGATCTGCATGGCTATCGCCGCAAGGAAGTCACCCAGTTCCAGACCACCCTGACGCACTTCTTCGATCAGGTCATGGGCGCCAGCCGTTTGACCGTTGTGGGTGAAGTCGGCGTGACCCATGTTGGCGGTCTTGAAAGCAGTTCCGACGTCCGTTACGGCCGTGACCCGGTCTACGGTCCGGGCGAGTTGCCTGCGACTGGCGGCATCGACACCTGCGCCAACATCCTCAACGCCAGCACCATCAACGGTGCCGGCCCGGGTTCGCCGCAGAACAACCGCAGCCGCAACTGCACCAACGAAGGCTTCACCACTGCGACGTCGTGGGGCTATCGCGGCCGTGCCATCTGGGAATACAACGACGTGTTCGCCGGTGTGAACCTCAAGCCGAACGTGGCTTGGCAGCACGACGTCAGCGGCTACTCGCCAGGCCCTGGCGGTAACTTCGAGGAAGGTCGCAAAGCGGTCAGCCTCGGTGTCGACGCTGAATACCAGAACACCTACACCGCCAGCCTGGCTTACACCAACTTCTTTGACGGCAAGTACACCACTGTGGACGACCGCGACTTCGTTGCGCTCAGCTTCGGCGTGAACTTCTAAGCACTGCATTTTCAGGACGAACGAATTTATGAAAATAACAAAGAGTCTGTTCCACGCGGGTGTTCTGGGTCTGTCGTTGCTGGCGACCGGTGTAATGGCGGCCGTCCCGGCTGCCGAAGCCGACAAACTGGGTAAAAGCCTGACGCCAATGGGCGCGGAAATGGCCGGTAACGCTGACGGTTCGATCCCGGCGTGGAAGCCGTTGCCGAAAAATGCCGGCAGCGTCGATGCGCGCGGATTCCTGTCCAACCCTTACGCCAGTGAGCAACCGCTGTTCACCATCACCGCCAAGGACGTCGACAAGTACAAGGACAAACTGGCGCCGGGGCAGTACGCGATGTTCAAGCGCTACCCGGACACCTTCAAGATGCCGGTGTACCCGTCCCACCGTGGCGCAACTGTGCCGGATGACGTGTTCGCCGCCATCAAGAAAAACGCCACCAACACCAACCTGGTGTCCGGCGGCAACGGTCTGGAAAACTTCGAAACCGCAGTACCGTTCCCGATTCCGAAAAGCGGTGTGGAAGTCATCTGGAACCACATCACCCGCTATCGCGGCGGCAGCGTGACCCGTCTGGTAACCCAGGCCACGCCGCAACCGAACGGCTCGTACAGCCTGGTGTACTTCCAGGATCAGTTCGTGTTCCGCGACAAGATGAAGGATTACGACCCGAAAAACCCGGGCAACATCCTGTTCTACTTCAAGCAGAAAGTGACCGCGCCTGCGCGTCTGGCCGGTGGTGTGCTGTTGGTGCACGAGACCCTCGATCAGGTTAAAGAGCCGCGTTCGGCGTGGGTCTACAACGCCGGTCAACGTCGTGTGCGCCGTGCGCCACAAGTGTCCTATGACGGCCCGGGTACTGCGGCAGATGGCCTGCGTACCTCCGACAACCTCGACATGTTCAACGGTGCGCCGGATCGTTACGACTGGAAACTCGAAGGCAAGAAAGAGATGTACATCGCTTCCGACAGCTACAAGCTCGACGATCCGAAGCTGAAGTACTCCGACATCATCAAGGCCGGTCACATCAACCAGGATCTGGCGCGTTACGAGTTGCGTCGCGTCTGGCACGTGGTGGCGACTCTGAAGGAAGGTCAGCGCCATATCTACGCCAAACGTGACTTCTACATCGACGAGGATACCTGGCAAGCAGCGGTCATCGACCATTACGACGGTCGTGGCCAACTGTGGCGCGTAGCCGAGGCGCATGCCGAGGACTACTACGACAAGCAAGTGCCGTGGTACGCCCTGGAAACCCTCTACGATCTGCAGTCCGGCCGTTACCTGGCTCTGGGCATGAAGAACGAAGAGAAGCAGGCGTATGACTTCGGCTTCACCGCCACCACCAGCGATTTCACTCCGGCCGCTCTGCGTCAGGATGGTGTTCGCTAAACCGCAGTAAACCCGAGGCCGCATCCTCGTAAAAACGCCCCGACTGGTTCGGGGCTTTTTTTTTTGCGCGGCCTCCGCGCCTTCGAACCGCCGTCAAACCGCTTTCGAACCGCCTTTGTAGGAGCTGCCGAAGGCTGCGATCTTTTGATCTTTTGTTTGGGCCGTGGGTTTTGGGTGCATATCCGTTGCTGCGGTTGGGGCTTCTGGCGGTTTCGCTCTTACAGCGACTCACTTTTCCAGACGCCGAAAAGTAAGCAAAAGGCTTTGCCCCCGGCGTACGGCACTTCGCTTAGGCTCAGTGTTCCCTCGCTACGGTGTTCATCCGGGGGCATCGCCTACGGTTTGCTTCGCTGCACCTCCTCTCGATGTGTGCGGCTACGCCGCACGGCGCTGCGCGCCTGCCCCGGATGAACACCTACGCTCGGCCTGCCGATGGGGGCGAAAATCTGAAGCCAAATCAAAAGCCAAAGCAGATCAAAAGATCGCAGCCTTCGGCAGCTCCTACAGGTCGAAATACGGGGCGAATGGCGCATTCTGGAAAGACTTTTGTAGCCATTTGTAGCAGCAACCTTCATTACCGGTACGTTTAAGGCTAGTCTGCGGACATCTGCAACGCCGCCAATAGCCATTCAAACAAGAGCCGGCCATGACTGATCTGTCCCCACTTCCGGGTCCTGCAAGCGTTGCCGTCGCGGCACTGGACGGGCGTTTCTTCCGTCCACCGTTGCCCGACGGCTACGTCTTGCGACCACGTCTGTGCGAACGCCTGCAAGCCGGGCTCGGCGGGCGATTGTTGCTGGTCAGCGCGCCGGCCGGGTTCGGCAAGAGTTCGCTGGCGGTGGAGTTCTGTCAGAGCCTGCCGGCGCACTGGCAAAGTTTGTGGCTGGGCCTGAGCCCGCGAGACAGCGACCCCGGGCGCTTTCTCGAACGTTTGCTCGAAGGCCTGCAGGACTACTTTCCCCAAGTGGGCAGCCGCGCATTGGGGCTGCTGAAAATGCGTCAGCGCCATCAGCCGTTTGCCTTTGAAGAATGGCTCGACGGCCTGCTTGACGAGTTGGCGCTGCACCTCGATACCGCGACGCCGCTGCTGCTGGTGCTCGACGATTACCATCTCGCCCAAGGCCCGGTGCTCGACCGTTGCCTGCAATTTTTCCTCAATCATTTGCCCGACGGCTTGCTGGTGATGGTCACCAGTCGCCAGCGTCCGGACTGGCATCTGGCGCGTTTGCGCCTATCGCGTCAGTTGCTTGAACTGCATGAACAGGATCTGCGCCTGACCCACGACGAAGCCCTGACTTTGCTCGATCGCCACAGCAGCTCATTGCGCGGCGAAGCACTGGAAAGTCTGATTCAACGCAGCGAAGGCTGGGTTGCCGGGTTGCGTTTCTGGTTGCTCGCGGTGGCCGAAGCCGGCAACGATGCCGCGTTACCGCAAGCGCTGAACGGCGGGGAAGGGCTGATCCGCGATTACCTGCTCGAAGAAGTCATCGATTGCCTGCCGGCCGAAGTGCAGGCCTTTCTCTACGACACCGCGCCGCAAGAACGTTTTTGCAGCGAGCTGTGCGACGCCGTGCGCGAAGCCCATGACAGCGCCGAGATTCTGCGTTTTCTGCAGGCGCATCAGGTGTTTCTGGTGCCGCTGGACGAGCACGGCCACTGGTATCGCTATCACCATTTGTTCTCCGATCTGTTGCGCAGCCGTCCGATCGCTCAGGCCATGGTGCCGACCGCGACGCTGCATCTGCGCGCCTGTCGCTGGTTCAACGCGCAAGGCTTGCTCGATGAAGCGGTGGAGCAGGCGTTACGCGCCGGCCATCTCGACGTCGCGGCGAATCTGGTGCAGAACCTGTCAGAAGAACAACTGCTGGCCGAGCAAAACGTCGGGATGCTGCTGCGCTGGAAAATGGACTTGCCCGACAGCCTGCTGATCAGCACGCCACGGCTGATCGTGCTGTACAGCTGGGCGTTGGGGCTGGCGTGTCAGCTCGATGCTGCCGAAGAACTTTCCAGCCATTTGAGCCGCTTCCTGCCGGCACCCTCAGCCACCGCGCAAAAGTCGATGCTGGCGCAATGGCTGGCGCTGAGCGGGATCATCGCTCGCGGGCGCGGCCATCGTGAACTGACCCTGAAATATTGCAGCGAAGCGCTGGAGAGCCTGCCGGCCAAGCGCTATGGCCAGCGTCTGATGTGCCTTTCGACGCTGTCCAATCTGGCGATTGCCGACGGTGATCTGTGGCGCGCCCGTGGGCTCAACCGTGAATCGCTGGAGCTGGCGCAGCGTGTCGGCAATCCGTTGTTCGAAGCCTTGGCGCATTACGATCGCGCTCGCGTGTTGCAGGCGCGTGGCGAAATTCTGCGGGCACTGGATGAAGTGCATCAAGGGTTGGAGCGCTTGCGCGGTCTGTCGCCGCAACGTCTGTACGCGGTGCGCGCACGGCTGACGTTATACGAAGGTTTTCTGTTAGCGATGCGCTTGCAGCCGCAAGTCGCCCGTACGCGTTTGTTGGCCGGCATCGGCGAGGCGCGTGCCTGTCGTGACATCAGCGTGTTGATCGGCCATTGCGTGATAGCGCGGCTGGACGGTGCCACCGGCGAATTCGCCAAAGCCTTCGCTGAACTCTCCGAAGCCGAACGGCTGATGCACATCTGGGACGTGCCGCCGATCTACTATCTGGCGATGATCACCCTGGTCAAATGCGAGCTGTGGCTGGCGCAGGGCCGCACCGATCTCGCCGAGGCCTGGCTGGCGCGACTGGGCCAGACTTACACCGGTGAGCGCGCCGCCGCGCCACCGGAGTTTCATCCACAACTACCCTTGCACGTTGAATTGCAGCAGGCGTTGCTCGACATGATTCAGGGCCAGCCGATGCTCGCCGAAGGGCGCTTGAACGTGTTGCACGAGAACGGTCAGCAAACCGGGCGACAGTTGCTCAGTGTGATGGCGCTGACGCAGAAAGTGGCGTTGCTGCTGGCCGGTGGACGCGAGCCGGAAGCGCGCAAGGCATTGAGTCAGGCGCTGGATGCCGCGGCTGGTGGCGTGCTGCAGCCTTTCGATGCATTGATCAAAGGGCATACCGACTGGCTGCGCGCCCAATTGGCGCCGATCGCGTCGACCCTTGTCGGTCAGCAATTACTCGGACACATGCCGCATGTTGCTGTCCGTGCCGTGGCCGAATGCTCAGCAGCAGAACAACTCAGCAGCCGCGAACTGGCCGTGCTGCGCCTGATCGCCCAAGGCTGTTCAAATCAGGAAATCAGCGAGCAGTTATTTATCTCGCTGCACACCGTGAAAACCCACGCCAGTCATATCAACAGCAAGTTGGGGGTCGAGCGGCGCACGCAAGCGGTGGCGCGGGCGAAGGAGTTGGGGTTAAGGGTCTAGCGACGGTAACATCCGGCATCGGCCGTTTTCGAGCCATTGCTCAGGATTTCCCATGACCGTTCCAGCCCCAGCGCTCATCCGCGAAACCTTCCCCGTCGGCCCTTTGCAGTGCAACTGCACGATCATCGGCGATCCGATCACCAAGAAAGCCATCGTCGTCGACCCGGGTGGCAATCCCGATCTGATCATGGCGCGCCTCGATGCGCATGGGCTGAAAGTGGTCAGCATCATCCATACCCACGCGCATCTCGATCACTTCCTCGCTTCCGGGCAGATGAAAGAGAAAACCGGCGCGACTCTGCATTTGCACAAAGAAGATCAGTTCCTCTGGGACAACCTCGAGATGCAATGCCAGATGTTCGGCGTGCCGTACACGCCGGTACCGTCGCCAGATCGCTGGTTGAGCGACGACGAAGAACTCGCCTGCGGCTGCGGCGTGGCGTTGCATACGCCGGGGCATACGCCCGGTTCCATGAGCTTTTGGTTTTCCGAGGCTAAGCTGTTGATTGCCGGCGACACGCTGTTTCGTCGCGGCGTAGGGCGCACGGATTTGTGGGGCGGCGATCAGGCGACCATCGTGCGGTCGATCAAGCAGCGGCTATACACGCTGGACGAGGACGCGACTGTCGTGACCGGGCATGGCCCGGACACGCGTCTGGGGGATGAGATGCGCGAAAACCCGTTTGTGCGGGCCTAAATATTTTGTCACGGGTCTGCTGCGGAATTTTTGTGCATTGTCATGATCCAACGCCCGCACGGGCGATTGCCAATGGCCGTTGCACCACAGAATGCAAAAGTAGGAGCTCTTCATGTTCACCACGCGTCGTTTGATTATTGTCGCTACTGCCGTGGCCTTGCTGTCCGGCTGCGCCTCGCCTAACCCGTATGACAATCAGGGCCAGGCCGACAGTGGCTCCCAAGGAATGAGCAAAACCGCCAAATACGGTGGCCTCGGTGCACTCGCCGGCGCACTGGCCGGTGCCGCCATCGGCCACGACAACCGTGGCAAGGGCGCGCTGATCGGCGCGGCCGTAGTCGGTGCTTCTGCCGCCGGTTACGGTTACTACGCTGACCAGCAAGAGAAGAAGCTGCGCGCGAGCATGGCCAATACTGGCGTTGAAGTGCAGCGTCAGGGCGATCAGATCAAACTGATCATGCCGGGCAACATCACGTTCGCCACCGATTCGGCGAACATCGCTTCCAGCTTCTATCAGCCACTGAACAACCTCGCGAATTCGCTGAAGGAATTCAGCCAGAACCAGATCGAGATCGTCGGCTACACCGACAGCACCGGCAGCCGTCAGCACAACATGGATCTGTCGCAGCGTCGTGCGCAGAGCGTGGCGACTTACCTGACCTCGCAAGGTGTCAGCGGTGCCAACCTGTCGGCGCGCGGTGCCGGCCCGGATAATCCGATTGCCAGCAACGGTGACGTCAATGGCCGTGCGCAGAACCGTCGGGTTGAAGTCAACCTGAAGGCGATTCCGGGTCAGCAGTATGGTGCGCCGCAGCAACAGCAGCCGGGCACGGTTCAGCAGTATCCGTAAGCGATTGCCTGAATGAAGAAATGCCCGATCCGGTGATCGGGCATTTTTTTGTGTGGCCTATGCCGGCCCCTTCGCGAGCAAGCCCGCTCCCACAGGGGAATGCATTCCAAATGTGGGAGCGGGCTTGCTCGCGAAGAGGAACTAAAAATCAACACACATCCCCAGACACAAAAAAGCCCCCGAACACCTCACTGTCCGGGGGCTTTTGGTTTGCAGCGAAGACTGCTTACTTCTTCAAACCCTGGTGCTCCCACATTGGAAATGCGTTCCCCTGTGGGAGCGGGCTTGCTCGCGAAGAGGCCCTAAAAATCAACACACATCCCCAGACACAAAAAAGCCCCCGAACACTTCACTGTCCGGGGGCTTTTGGTTTGCAGCGAAGACTGCTTACTTCTTCAAACCATAGTGCTCATCAAGCATGCCCGGCGCGTTCGGGGTTTTTGGTGCGTAGTCACGCGGCGGTTCTTGATTGTTGTGCGGTGGCGTCAGGCGTTCGCGTGGTGCCTGCGCCGCATCGGCGTGCAGGGCGGCCATCAGGCGCTGGCGTGTTTGCTCGTCCAGGGCCAGACGGTTGGCGCCCTCGGCGAGGTGATCCTGCACTTCCTGATAGCTCTGGGTCAGTTTCTTGACCAGCATCGCGGTGCTGTTGAAGTGGGTGACCACCTCGTTTTGATAACTGTCGAAGCGCTCCTGGATATCATCCAGTTGACGCTGCGTACGGCTCGGCGCGGCGTTCGGCGCAACGCGCGCGATCAGGAATCCAATGGCGACACCCACAACCAGGGCAAGAGTCGGTAACAACCAAACTAAGAGCGAGTGTTCCACG
>NZ_JBIVJB010000072.1:17672-18458 GCF_044750025.1 Pseudomonas sp. NPDC088885
CCGCGTCGCCCCCGCGCCCGCCCACGATAAACGGCTTTGCTTTACGTTAACGGCTCGAACCTGCGCTGTATACCGCGATTCACTCGCAATAGATTGGCACAGACAATTTGCTAGACGAGTCGACCCGATTCGAGGTCACGGAGTTCCTTCCTTGCTGATGCGTGAAACCCCTGTAGTGATTGCCGGCCCAGTCGGCCAAATCGAAGCCTTGTACCTCGATAACGAGCAGCCGCGCGGCATCGCGCTGATCTGCCACCCGAATCCGGTGCAGGGCGGCACCATGCTCAACAAAGTCGTCTCGACCCTGCAGCGCACCGCGCGCGACGCCGGCCTGATTACGTTGCGCTTCAACTATCGCGGCGTCGGCGCCAGCGAAGGCACCCACGACATGGGCACCGGTGAAGTCGACGATGCCCAGGCGGCTGCGGCATGGCTGCGCGAAAAACACCCGAACCTGCCGCTGACCCTGTTCGGTTTCTCCTTCGGCGGATTTGTTGCAGCAAGTCTCGGCGGTCGTCTTGAAGACCAAGGCGTGCAGCTCAAGCACCTGTTCATGGTCGCCCCGGCGGTCATGCGTCTTGGCGAGCAGGATCAACTGCCGCAGCAGGGCGAACTCACCGTGATCCAGCCGGAAACCGACGAAGTCATCGATCCGCAGCTGGTTTACGACTGGTCGGAACAACTCCAGCGCCCCCATGAGCTGCTGAAAGTGGCAGAATGCGGACACTTTTTTCATGGCAAGCTGACCGATCTCAAGGATCTGATCCTGCCGCGTCTCTCGAATTG
>NZ_JBIVJB010000072.1:18468-24856 GCF_044750025.1 Pseudomonas sp. NPDC088885
AATTGATTGCAGTCTGACAAGCGATTACCCATGACGAACCGTACCCGTATCCTCACCGGCATCACCACCACCGGCACGCCGCACCTGGGCAACTATGCCGGCGCCATCCGCCCGGCGATCCTCGCCAGCCGCGACAGCAATGCCGATTCGTTCTACTTCCTGGCCGACTACCACGCCCTGATCAAATGCGATGACCCGCTGCGCATCCAGCGCTCGCGTCTGGAAATCGCCGCGACCTGGCTGGCCGGTGGCCTCGATGTCGACCGCGTGACCTTCTACCGCCAGTCCGACATCCCGGAAATCCCTGAGCTGACCTGGCTGCTGACCTGCGTCGCGGCCAAGGGCCTGCTCAACCGTGCGCACGCCTACAAGGCCTCGGTGGACAAGAACGTTGAAACCGGTGAAGACCCGGACGCCGGCATCACCATGGGCCTCTACAGCTACCCGGTGCTGATGGCGGCGGACATCCTGATGTTCAACGCGCACAAGGTGCCGGTCGGTCGTGACCAGATCCAGCACGTTGAGATGGCCCGCGACATCGGCCAGCGCTTCAACCACTTGTTCGGTCAGGGCAAAGAATTCTTCACCATGCCCGAAGCGCTGATCGAAGAAAGCGTGGCGACGTTGCCGGGCCTCGACGGTCGCAAGATGTCGAAAAGCTACGACAACACCATCCCGTTGTTCTCCAGCGCCAAAGAGATGAAGGACGCGATTTCGCGGATCGTCACTGACTCGAAAGCGCCAGGCGAAGCGAAAGATCCGGACAATTCGCACTTGTTTACACTGTTCCAGGCCTTCGCCACACCGGCGCAGGCTGACGAATTCCGCAGTGAACTGCTCGGTGGTCTGGGTTGGGGCGAGGCGAAGAGCCGTCTGTTCCAGTTGCTCGACAAAGATCTCGGCGAAGCGCGCGACAAGTATCACCAGTTGATCGAACGTCCGGCGGATCTGGAAGATATCCTGCAGATCGGTGCGAAAAAGGCCCGTGCCGTGGCGACGCCGTTCCTCAACGAATTGCGCGAAGCCGTTGGCCTGCGTTCGTTCGTCAATCAAGTTCAGGTCGCCGCAACCACCAAGAAGAAAGCCGCGAAAGCCGCGCGTTTCGTCAGCTTCCGTGAAGACGACGGCAGCTTCCGTTTCCGTCTGCTGGCGGCCGATGGCGAGCAATTGCTGCTGTCGCGCAACTTCGCTGACGGCAAAGCCGCAGGTCAGGTGACCAAGCAACTGCAATCGGGTCAGGCGCTGGACGTACGCAGCGAAGGCCTGAGCTTCAGCGTCTGGCTCGAAGGCGAGTGCGTGGGCGACAGCCCGGCGTTTGCCGACGCGGCGGCTCGCGATGCGGCCATCGAGGCGCTGCGCGTCGCGCTGACCCCGGTTCAAGACTAATCGGCGGCACGGCCCGACCAAGGGCCGATTGCCATTCCTCCGGGCCATCGCTACAGTGACGGCCCGTTTTTGTTGCCTTGCTAACGAATTATGACGCCCCTAGAACGATACCAAGCTGATCTGAAACGCCCGGACTTCTTCCATGACGCCGCGCAGGAAACTGCTGTGCGTCATTTGCAGCGTCTGTACGACGATCTGATCGCCGCCGATCAAAACAAGCCGGGTCTGCTGAGCAAGCTGTTCGGCAAAAAGGATCAGACGCCAGTCAAGGGCCTGTATTTCTGGGGCGGCGTAGGTCGCGGCAAAACTTACCTGGTCGACACCTTCTTCGAAGCGCTGCCGTTCAAGGAAAAGACCCGCACCCACTTCCACCGCTTCATGAAGCGCGTGCACGAAGAGATGAAAACCCTCGGCGGCGAGAAAAACCCGCTGACCATCATCGCCAAGCGTTTCTCCGACGAGTCGCGAGTGATCTGCTTCGATGAATTCTTCGTTTCCGACATCACCGACGCGATGATTCTCGGCACGTTGATGGAAGAGTTGTTCAAGAACGGCGTGACTCTGGTCGCGACGTCGAACATCGTCCCGGACGGTCTGTACAAGGACGGCCTGCAACGCGCGCGTTTCCTGCCGGCCATCGCGCTGATCAAGCAGAACACCGAGATCGTCAACGTCGACAGCGGCGTCGACTATCGCCTGCGTCACCTCGAACAAGCGGAGCTGTTCCACTTCCCGCTCGACGAAGCGTCCCACGAAAGCCTGCGCAAGAGCTTCCGCGCGCTGACGCCGGAATGCACCGCTGCGGTCGAGAACGACGTGCTGATGATCGAAAACCGCGAGATCCGCGCCCTGCGTACTTGCGACGACGTGGCCTGGTTCGATTTCCGCGAACTGTGCGACGGCCCGCGTAGCCAGAACGACTACATCGAACTGGGCAAGATCTTCCACGCCGTGCTGCTCAGCGGTGTCGAGCAGATGAGCGTCACCACCGACGACATCGCTCGCCGCTTCATCAACATGGTCGACGAGTTCTACGACCGTAACGTCAAGCTGATCATTTCCGCTGAAGTCGAGCTGAAGGATCTGTACACCGGCGGCCGCTTGAATTTCGAGTTCCAGCGCACGCTGAGCCGTCTGCTGGAAATGCAGTCGCACGAATTCCTGTCGCGGGCGCACAAGCCTTAAGCGGATTTCGGCAAATAAAAAGGGCCTGCAATTGCAGGCCCTTTTTTATGCGCTGAAGAATCAAAAGATCGCAGGCTTCGCCAGCTCCTACAGGTGTACGCCATTCTGTAGGAGCTGCCGCAGGCTGCGATCTTGATCGTTCCCACGCTCCGCGTGGGAATGCATACCGTGACGCTCTGCGTCACATTCCGGGGCGGACGCAGAGCGTCCATTGGCAGCATTCCCACGCAGAGCGTGGGAACGATCATCGGGGGGGGAGGGTTAGGCAGCTTGCTGAAACTGCTGCCGATACTGGTTCGGCGACAGTTCAGTGTGCTGACGGAACAACCGCGCAAAGAAGCTCGCGTCGTCGTAACCGACCTCATAACTGATGGTCTTGATGCTCTTGCGGCTGCCGGACAACAAGCCCTTCGCCGTCTCGATGCGCAGCCGCTGCAGGTAATGCAACGGCTTGTCGCCAGTCGCAGTCTGGAAGCGGCGCATGAAATTGCGAATGCTCATGCCATGCTCGCGCGCCACATCTTCGAAGCGGAATTTGTCGGCGAAGTGCTCTTCAAGCCAATGCTGGATCTGCAGGATGATCACGTCCTGATGCAGCTTCTGCCCGCCAAAACCAATGCGCCCCGGCGAATAATTGCGCTGCACTTCGTAAAGAATGTCGCGGGCCACAGCCTGCGCCACGTTGGCTCCACAGAAGCGCTCGATCAAGTAGATGTAAAGGTCGCAGGCCGACGTGGTGCCGCCAGCGCAATACAGGTTGTCGGCGTCGGTCAGGTGCTTGTCCTGATTCAGGTGCACCTTGGGGAAGCGTTCGGTGAAGGCGTTGAAGAAACGCCAGTACGTGGTCGCCTCCTTGCCATTCAGCAGCCCGGCTTCGGCCAGCCAGAACACCCCGGTGGCTTCGCCGCACAGCACAGCGCCGCGAGCGTGTTGCTCACGCAGCCACGGCATGATTTGCGGGTAACGGGTGCACAGGGTTTCGAAGTCATCCCAGAACGCCGGGAGGATGATGATATCGGTGTTTTCCAGACCACCGTCGACGGGGATCACCACATCGCTGAAGCTTGTCACCGGTTTCCCGTCGGGGCTGACGATGCGCGTTTCAAACGCCGGTGTCAGGCCGTGGCCCAGTTGTTTGCCGTAGCGCAGGCTCGCCACATGGAAAAAATCCTTGGCTTGCATGAGGGTGAAGGCGAAAACCCGGTCGATAGCCAGGATGCTGACGCGCCGCAAGGGCGTGGAGACTTGCTTGGACATAATTCAACTTTTGTTTTGTTTTTATAAGGGAAAGTGGTCACCAGACGGCTGGATCGTCTTATTTTTTGTCGGATGTGTCCAGTGTCCTGTGTCGGAGGGGAGGCTTAGTCTCTGAGGGTCATCTCCCTCCAACAAGAAAGAAAGGTGCCGCATGATCCCCAGAACCTTGTTCAGCTCCGAGCACGAATTATTCCGCGACAGCGTACGAACCTTCCTCGAAAAAGAGGCCGTGCCGTTCCATGCGCAGTGGGAGAAACAAGGCCACATCGACCGCAAGCTGTGGAACAAGGCCGGGGAGGCGGGGATGCTCTGCTCGCATTTGCCGGAAGAATACGGCGGGCTGGGGGCGGACTTTCTCTATAGCGCCGTGGTGATCGAGGAGGTCGGCCGGCTGGGCCTGACCGGCATCGGTTTCTCGTTGCATTCGGACATTGTCGCGCCGTACATCCTGCATTACGGCAGTGAAGCGCTGAAACACAAATACCTGCCGAAACTGGTCTCCGGCGAGATGGTCACCGCCATCGCCATGACCGAACCTGGCGCGGGTTCCGACCTGCAAGGCGTGAAAACCACCGCCGTGCTCGACGGCGATGAATACGTGATCAATGGCTCGAAAACCTTCATCACCAACGGCTTCCTCGCGGATCTGGTGATCGTCGTTGCCAAGACCGATCCCAAGGCCGGCGCCAAGGGCACCAGCCTGTTTCTGGTCGAAGCGAATACGCCAGGCTTCGAGAAGGGCAAACGCCTCGAGAAGGTAGGGATGAAGGCGCAGGACACGTCAGAATTGTTCTTCCAGGACGTACGCGTGCCGAAAGAAAATCTGCTAGGGCAGGCCGGGGCAGGGTTTGCTTATCTGATGCAGGAGTTGCCTCAGGAACGCCTGACGGTGGCGATTGGCGGTCTGGCCTCAGCCGAAGCAGCGTTGCAATGGACGCTGGATTACACCCGTGATCGCAAGGCGTTCGGCAAGGCGATTGCTGATTTCCAGAACACTCGCTTCAAACTGGCCGAGATGGCCACTGAAATTCAGATCGGCCGAGTCTTCGTCGACAAATGTCTGGAACTGCATCTGCAAGGCAAGCTGGATGTGCCGACGGCGGCGATGGCCAAATACTGGGGCACCGACCTGCAATGCAAGGTGCTCGACGAATGCGTGCAACTGCATGGCGGCTACGGCTTTATGTGGGAATACCCGGTGGCCCGGGCCTGGGCGGATGCGCGCGTGCAGCGGATCTATGCCGGCACCAATGAAATCATGAAAGAGATTATTGCGCGGTCGCTCTGATGATCGTTCCCACGCTCTGCGTGGGAATGCCGCCGGGGACGCTCCGCGTTCCGCTGTGGATGCGACGCGGAGCGTCGCGGGATGCATTCCCACGCGGAGCGTGGGAACGATCAGACTGGCCTCTTCGCGAGCAGGCTCGCTCCCACAGGGGATCACCGTACCTGTGGGAGCGAGCCTGCTCGCGAAGCTTTTAGCGGCTGATCAAGGTGCCGGATTCGGATGATCCTTGTGAATCGCCTCAATCCCTTCCAGCACTTCATCGGAAAGCTTCAGATCAAAACTGGCGATGTTGCTGTCCAGTTGTTCAAGCGTCGTCGCACCAATGATGTTGCTGGTGACGAACGGTTGCTGGGTCACGAACGCCAACGCCATCTGCGCCGGATCCAGACCGTGCTCACGGGCGAGGGCGACGTAACGGCTGCACGCTGCTTCCGACTGCGCATTGAAATAGCGGCTGAAGCGGCTATAGAGGCTCAGACGGCCTTTCGGCGGACGTGCGCCACCTTCGTACTTGCCTGACAGAAAACCAAACGCCAGCGGCGAATAGGCGAGCAGGCCGCACTGTTCGCGGATGGCGATTTCCGCCAGACCCACTTCAAAGCTGCGGTTGAGCAGGTTGTACGGGTTCTGGATCGACACCGCACGCGGCCAGCCACGGGCTTCGGCCAGTGCGAGAAAGCGCATGGTGCCCCACGGCGTTTCGTTGGACAGACCGATGTGGCGAATCTTGCCGGCCTTCACTTGCTCGTCGAGTGCTTCGAGGGTGTCTTCCAGTGGCGTCAAATTGGCTTCGATCTTGTGCTTGTAGCCCAGCTGTCCGAAAAAGTTGGTGCTGCGCTCTGGCCAGTGCAACTGGTACAGATCGATGTAATCGGTCTGCAGGCGCTCAAGGCTGGCATCCACCGCGGCGTTGATGTGCTGGCGGTTGTGGCGCAGGTTTTTATCGCGGATGTAGTCGATGGTGTTGCCCGGGCCGGCGATCTTGCTGGCGAGGATCCAGTCGGCACGATCGCCGCGACTTTTGAAATAATTGCCGATGTAACGCTCGGTGGTGGCGTAGGTTTCGGCTTTCGGTGGCACCGGGTACATCTCGGCGGTGTCGATGAAATTGATCCCGGCTTCCTTGGCGCGTTCGATCTGGGCGAAGGCTTCAGCTTCAGTGTTTTGCTCGCCCCAGGTCATGGTGCCGAGGCAGATTGCGCTCACGTTCAGGTCGGTACGGCCTAGCTGGCGATAGTCCATCGGGTACTCCTTGGGCAAAACAATCATAAA
>NZ_JBIVJB010000073.1:0-24689 GCF_044750025.1 Pseudomonas sp. NPDC088885
TACCCATTTTCGGATTCCAGTAACGGGTTTGGTGACCGAAGTGCACACCGGCCTTCAGCATATCGCGCATATTGACTTGGGACATGATAGTTCCTTAATAAGTCGGGTTTGGCCTCCACGTATCCCAATGACCAACCAGTGGCATAAAGCCAAAAGCACCCAGGTCATCGTGTCGACACGTGTGTGGATTTAAGCTTTTCGGGGTATCCCCGGAAAGCGGCGCATTTTATACCACAGGGTGCGCAGAAACGGAACACGAAATCTGTATTCGCACCAAGGACATGGGCGCAGCCCCCTTGGAATCGGCTTCAGGGGCACCATTGTATAGAGAGAAGCGATGCACGCAGGCACTGAATTGCGCCGTGCGTCTGTTAGAATCGCGTTTTTCAGGGTCGCAAAACGCACACCTGCCACCCTATTCGTATCAGCAAGCGCCGCCGAGCGCAGAGAGAGCCTGTATGACCGTCAACCTCAAAACCCCCGAGGACATCGCTGGCATGCGTGTCGCCGGCAAACTGGCCGCCGATGTGCTGGAAATGATTGCCGAACATGTCAAACCGGGCGTCACCACCGATGAGCTGAACCAGATCTGCCACGATTACATCGTCAACGTGCAGCAAGCCATCCCTGCCCCGCTCAACTACAAGGGCTACCCGAAGTCGATCTGCACCTCGATCAACCACGTTGTGTGCCACGGCATCCCGAACGACAAGCCGCTGAAAAACGGCGACACCCTGAACATCGACGTGACCGTGATCAAAGACGGTTACCACGGCGACACCAGCCGCATGTTCCACGTCGGCGAAGTGCCGGTCTGGGCCGAGCGTCTGTCGCAGATCACTCAGGAATGCATGTACAAGGCGATCGAAATCGTCAAACCCGGTTGCCGCCTCGGCGACATCGGTGAAGTGATCCAGAAGCACGCGGAAAAGAACGGTTTCTCCGTCGTTCGCGAGTTCTGCGGCCACGGCATCGGCAAGGTCTTCCACGAAGAGCCGCAGATTCTCCACTACGGCCGGGCCGGCACTGGTATGGAACTGAAGGCCGGTATGACCTTCACCATCGAGCCGATGATCAACCAGGGCAAGGCCGACACCAAAGTATTGGGCGACGGTTGGACCGCGATCACCAAAGACCGCAAGCTTTCGGCACAGTGGGAACACACCCTGCTGGTCACTGACACCGGCTACGAGATTTTCACCCTGCGCGCCGACGACACCATCCCGCGCATCTCGGCCTGATCCAGCAAACGCTCCCAGCCCTATAGAAGGAAAGCCAATCGATGCCGCAGGTGGATCCCGAACTCTTCGACCGCGGCCAGTTCCAGGCTGAACTGGCCCTCAAAGCGAGTCCTATCGCGGCGTTCAAGAAGGCGATCCGCCAGGCTCGAGAGGTACTCGACACGCGCTTTCGCCAGGGCCGCGACATTCGCCGCCTGATCGAAGACCGTGCCTGGTTCGTCGACAACATCCTGCAAAAGGCCTGGGAGCAGTTCAACTGGAGCGAAGACGCCGACATCGCGCTGGTCGCGGTCGGCGGCTATGGCCGCGGTGAGTTGCACCCGTATTCCGACATCGACCTGCTGATCCTGCTGGACAGCGCTGACCACGAGGTCTTCCGCGATTCCATCGAGCGTTTTCTCACTTTGCTGTGGGACATCGGTCTGGAAGTCGGTCAGAGCGTTCGCTCGGTCGACGAATGTGCCCAAGAGGCGCGCGCCGACCTGACCGTGGTTACCAACCTGATGGAAAGCCGCACCATTTGCGGCCCCGAGCGTCTGCGTCAGCGCATGCTCGACGTCACCAGCACCGCACACATGTGGCCGGCCAAGGAATTCTTCCTGGCCAAACGCGCCGAGCAAAAGGCCCGCCACCACAAATACAACGACACCGAATACAACCTGGAACCCAACGTCAAAGGCTCGCCCGGCGGACTACGGGATATTCAGACCATTCTGTGGGTTGCGCGTCGCCAATACGGCACGCTGAACCTGCGCGCCCTCGCTGGCGAAGGTTTCCTCGTTGAGAGCGAAAACGCCCTGCTCGCCTCCTCCCAGGAATTCCTCTGGAAAGTGCGTTACGCCCTGCACATGCTCGCTGGCCGTTCCGAAGACCGCTTGCTGTTCGATCACCAGCGCACCATTGCCGGCCTGCTGGGTTTCGAAGGTGACGACGCCAAACAGGCTGTCGAAAACTTCATGCAACAGTATTTCCGCGTAGTGATGAGCATCGCCCAGCTCAGCGACCTGATCATCCAGCACTTCGAGGAAGTTATCCTCGCGCCGGAAGACGAAGCGCCGCCGCAACCGATCAACGCGCGTTTCCAGTTGCATGACGGCTACATCGAAGCGCGTAACGACAACGTGTTCCGTCGTACGCCATTCGCCATGCTGGAAATCTTCGTGCTGATGGCCCAGCAGCCAGAAATCAAAGGCGTACGTGCAGACACCATTCGCCTGCTGCGTGAGCACCGTCACCTGATCGACGACAATTTCCGTAACGATATTCGCAACACCAGCCTGTTCATCGAGCTGTTCAAGTGCAAGATCGGCATCCACCGCAACCTGCGCCGGATGAACCGCTACGGCATTCTCGGGCGTTATCTGCCGGAATTCGGTTTCATCGTCGGGCAGATGCAGCACGACCTGTTCCACATCTATACGGTCGATGCGCACACGCTGAACCTGATCAAGCACCTGCGCAAATTGCAGTACACCCAGGTCTCGGAAAAATTTCCGTTGGCGGCCAAGCTAATGGCCAAACTGCCCAAGCCCGAGCTGATCTATATGGCCGGCCTGTACCACGACATCGGCAAGGGCCGGCATGGCGACCACTCGGAGATCGGCGCGGTCGATGCCGAGGCGTTCTGCCAGCGCCATCAGTTGCCGGTGTGGGACAGCCGCCTGATTGTCTGGCTGGTGCAGAACCATCTGGTGATGTCGACCACCGCCCAGCGCAAGGACTTGTCCGACCCACAGGTGATCCACGATTTCGCGCAGGCAGTCGGCGACGAAACCCGCCTCGACTACCTGTACGTGCTGACCGTGGCCGACATCAACGCGACCAACCCGACACTGTGGAATTCGTGGCGAGCGAGCCTGTTGCGTCAGCTCTACACCGAGACCAAACGCGCCTTGCGCCGTGGCCTGGAAAACCCGGTCGATCGCGAAGAGCAGATCCGCCAGACCCAAAGCGCGGCACTGGACATTCTGGTGCGCGGCGGCACCGATCCGGACGATGTCGAGCAGTTGTGGGCGCAGTTGGGCGATGACTATTTCCTGCGCCACACCGCCGGCGACGTGGCTTGGCACAGCGATGCGATCCTGCAGCAACCGGTCGATGGCGGGCCGCTGGTGCTGATCAAGGAAACCACCCAGCGCGAGTTCGAGGGCGGCACACAGATCTTCATTTATGCACCGGATCAGCATGACTTCTTCGCGGTGACCGTGGCGGCGATGGATCAGCTCAACCTGAACATTCATGACGCCCGGGTTATCACCTCGAGCAGTCAGTTCACCCTCGACACCTACATCGTGCTCGACAACGAAGGCGAGTCCATCGGCGACAACCCGACGCGGGTCAAACAGATCCGCGAAGGCCTGACCGAAGCGCTGCGCAACCCGGACGACTACCCGACGATCATTCAGCGTCGGGTGCCTCGTCAGCTCAAGCATTTTGCCTTCGCGCCGCAGGTGACGATCCACAACGATGCGCAGCGACCAGTGACCGTGCTGGAGCTGACCGCACCGGATCGGCCGGGACTGCTGGCGCGGATCGGCGGGATTTTCCTGGAGTTCGATCTGTCGCTGCAGAACGCCAAGATTGCGACCTTGGGCGAGCGGGTGGAAGACGTGTTCTTTATCACCGACGCCCACAACCAGCCGCTGTCCGACCCGCTGCTGTGCAGCCGTTTGCAGGATGCGATTGTTGAGCAGTTGAGCGTCAATCAGGAACCGGATATCAAGCTTTCGCGTATCAGTATTTGAATCAATGAATTTCCCCTGTGGCGAGGGGATTTATCCCCGTTGGGCTGCGTAGCGGCCCTAAAACCATTCACTGCGATTTGACTGAAAGTCCGCGCGCACAGGTTTTACGACTGCTTCGCAGCCGAACGGGGATAAATCCCCTCGCCACAATGGCTCCCCTTTCACACTTAAAGAGGCCCCAATGAACAACGCTCTGAACCAGCTCCAGCCCTACCCGTTCGAAAAGCTCCGCGCCCTGCTCGGCACCGTCACGCCGAACCCGGACAAACGCCCGATCGCCCTGTCGATCGGCGAGCCGAAACATCGCTCGCCAAGCTTTGTCGCCGAAGCGCTGGCGAACAGTCTGGATCAGATGGCGGTGTACCCGACCACACTGGGCATCCCGGCCCTGCGCGAAGCCATTGCCGGCTGGTGCGAGCGTCGTTTCGGCGTGCCGAGCGGCTGGATTGATCCGGCGCGCAACGTGCTGCCAGTCAACGGCACCCGTGAAGCGCTGTTCGCCTTCACCCAGACAGTGGTCAATCGCGGCGACGATGCGCTGGTGGTCAGCCCGAACCCGTTCTATCAAATCTACGAAGGCGCCGCGTTCCTCGCCGGGGCCAAGCCGCACTACCTGCCGTGCCTCGACGAGAACGGCTTCAACCCGGATTTCGACGCGGTATCGCCGGACATCTGGAAGCGTTGCCAGATCCTGTTTCTGTGCTCGCCGGGCAACCCGACCGGCGCGCTGATCCCGGTCGACGTGCTGAAAAAACTCATCGCCCTGGCCGACGAATACGATTTCGTGATCGCCGCCGACGAGTGCTACAGCGAACTGTACTTCGACGAGCAAACCCCGCCGCCGGGCCTGCTCACCGCTTGCGTCGAACTGGGTCGCAAGGACTTCAAACGTTGCGTGGTGTTTCACAGCCTGTCCAAGCGTTCCAACCTGCCGGGCCTGCGTTCCGGCTTCGTTGCCGGCGATGCCGACATCCTCAAGGGTTTCCTGCTCTATCGCACCTACCACGGCTGCGCGATGCCAGTGCAAACGCAACTGGCCAGCGTTGCCGCGTGGAACGACGAAGAACACGTACGCGCCAACCGTGCGCTGTACCGCGAGAAGTTCGACGCAGTACTGGAAATCCTCAGCCCGGTGATGGACGTGCAGCGTCCGGATGGCAGTTTCTATCTGTGGCCGAATGTGAACGGTGATGACGCGGCGTTCTGCCGTGATTTGTTCGAACAAGAGCATGTCACTGTAGTGCCGGGTTCTTATCTGTCCCGTGATGTCGATGGCGTCAATCCGGGTGCCGGGCGTGTGCGTATGGCGCTGGTTGCGCCGCTGGCTGAATGTGTTGAAGCGGCGGAACGAATTCGCACGTTCATTACTCGCCAGAAATAAATATCCCGAATACCGTGCCAGGCAATCTGGCACGGCAACTTGCCCTTGCAAGTTACACTTCAAGACAACTAATCACTGCCACTCTTGGACAGCACGACTTACTCTTCAGTCGCGGACCTTCTCGCTTGAAAATCAACATCAAGCTCAACTTCAAGAAAGAAGCCAACGATGAATTATATTCAGGATTACAAACTCATAAAGTGGCCGGATGATTTCGCTGCCTCAAGACAATGAACTTGCTTTACCCGAAATAACCCAGCGCTAATTACAAACAAGACACGGAAGTTACGCCATATCAATCAGTTGATATAACGTTAAAAACAGCCACACCAATACATTCATGGAGCGACATTATAATGTGGGCAAAAAACAACCCATCCAAACTTTGGACACCCGGTCAAACCCTTCGCATCGCCTTTCTTAACGGCACGCAAGCCTTCAAAGACGCAACCATTGCGGCGGCCAGCCAATGGCTGCCGCATATCAACTTGAAATTCGACTTTGTTGCCGGTGAAGAAGGCGATATACGCATACTCAGTCAGCCCGGCGTCTTTGCTTCCAGGATCGGCACCGATGCGTTGCTGACGACCGATCAACCGACTATGTATCTCTGGCCACACCCCGACAGTCAAGCTCGATACTTCGCCGCCAATGTGATTCACGAGTTCGGCCATATGCTCGGTGCCGAACATGAACAGACCCACCCGGCAGCAGACATACCGTGGGATATTCCGGCCATCTACGCCAAGCATGGCATCACCGAAAATCCTGAAGAGGACGACTATTCGGCGAGCCAGACCCGGCAAAAACTGCACGAGCAGTTTCTTGATCGCGCCGCCGCTGAAGACAGCCTTTGTTCGGAGTACGATCGCAAGTCGATCATGCACTACGCTGTGCTTCAGTCCTGGACCCAGGGCAACTTCGAGACCTTCCTCAATATGGAACTCAGTGACAACGACAAAGCCTTCATGGCGAAGGCTTATCCCTGCCCGGTGTGAAGTTGAACGCTGTTATTTGATGTGGCCCAAGTTAGCCTCGCTCAGATCGAGCTCTCCCAGCACTTCACGTAACACGTCATCACCAATCTGGTGATGACGGCTGAGACTATAGAGTTCGAGGCGCTGCGCTCGCAGCGCCTTCAAACGCAAACGCCGCTCCAGCAGATCCATCTGAAACGCCATCGCCTGCGCTTCGGCGGAGTCGTTGAACACGTCGAGTTGATGGCGATATTCAGACATGATCCGCGCCTTGAGCTCTGCCGCCAGCGCCGCTTGAGCGGCATCCTGCGGTGGGAGCTCCTCGGTTTCCAGTGAGTGAATCGCTGCTTCCGCTGTTTTCCGCCAGGCATCGCGTACTTCTTGGCGACGCTTGTCGTCCGGGCTCTTTTCGATGCCGCGCAGTAACAGCGGCAGCGCGATACACGCCGAAATCAGCGAGAGCAGAATCACCCCGGCGGCGATGAAGATCAGCAGATCGCGTTCGGGAAATGCCTCCGCGCCCATCAACATCGGCACCGACATCACACCCGCCAGCGTCACCGCGCCGCGCACACCGCCGACGGTCAACAACCAGCAGGAGCGCGCGGTCGGCACTTGAGTCAACTCACCCTTGCCGCGCAAACGCCGCAGCAACACCGACAAACGCCAGATGCTCTGCACCCAGATAAATCGCAGCAGCACCAACGCGAGGAAAATCGCCACGACGTCGAGGCCGCGATACAAAAGGGTTGGCCACAAGGTCGGTTCATGACTGACGACGGCTTTGATGATGTCTGGCAATTGCAGGCCGAGCAGCAGGAAGATCAAGCCGTTGAAAGCGAATTCCAGCAGCGACCAGACACTGCGGTTGAGCAAGCGGGTGCTGGTCTGCCGAGGCAGCAGGTCGAGCCAGCTCTGCATCATCCCCGCCGCCACTGCCGACAGAATGCCCGAGACGCCAAGGCGTTCAGCCAAGACATACGCGGCGAACGGCAGCAGCAACATAAATACAACGTGCGTCGCTGGATCATCCCAGCCGCGCGCGATCATCCACGAGCGCAGGCGCCCGACCAGCCAGCTCAGCGCCACGCCGACCGCCAGACCACCGAGCGCCACCACGACAAAGGTCAGGCTGGCGTTGGTCAGCGAGAACACGCCAGTGATGGCTGCGGCCAAGGCGAACTTGAACGTCACCAGGCCAGAGGCGTCGTTCATCAGCGCCTCGCCCTGCAGGATGTGCATCAGCGGGGTCGGCAAGCGGTTCTGCGAAATAGCCGAGACGGCCACGGCGTCGGTCGGTGACAACACGGCCGCCAAGGCGAAAGCCACGGGCAACGGAATCGTCGGCAATAACCAGTGAATGAAGTAACCGGCGCCGACCACGGTGAACAGCACGAGGCCCACCGCCAGCGTCAGAATCGGCCCGCGCAGATGCCAGAATTCGCGTTTGGGCATGCGCCAGCCATCGGAAAACAGCAGCGGCGGCAGGAACAGAAACAGGAACAGTTCGGGATCGAGGGCCACGTGCAAACCCAGCGTCGGCCAGGCCAGCAAGGCACCGGCGGCGATTTGCACTAAAGGAAGCGGCAGCGGGATGACCCGTCCGACCAGACGCGAGACGCTGACCAGCATCAGCAGGATCAGGACGGTGTAAGCGGTTTGCATAAAGCGGAAATCTCAGACAATCGACAGCGTTGAACTGCCATATTAGCCGCTTAGGATGCGTCTGGCGTTTGCACCTATGTCGCACAGCCCCAACTGATGTCCGCACAACAATGTGTAGGAGCTGCGGTACGCTGCGATCTTTTGATCTTTAAAGACACAATCAAAAGATCGCAGCCTCGTTTCACTCGACAGCTCCTACAGGGTTTTGCGTATTCGCCGAAGGGTCATGGCATAATCCGTCACCATTTTTCTCCAGCACCTGTAAAGGGGGCAATTCCTTGACCGTTTCAAGTAAAACGTTGCACCTTTTCGGCATCAAAGCTTGCGACACCATGAAAAAGGCGCGCACCTGGCTTGATGAGCACGCTGTCAGCTACGACTTTCACGATTACAAAAGCGCCGGCATCGACCGTGAGCACCTGACCCAATGGTGTGACGAGCACGGCTGGCAAACGGTGTTGAACCGCGCAGGCACGACCTTTCGCAAACTCGACGACGAACGCAAAGCCGATCTCGACCAATCGAAAGCCATCGAACTGATGCTCGCTCAACCCTCGATGATCAAGCGCCCGGTGCTCGATCTCGGTGACCGAACCCTGATTGGCTTCAAGCCAGATATCTACGCGGCCGCTCTGAAGTAAGCAGCCCGTCACTCTTTGTAGAGGTGTATTTACATGTCCAATTCCCTGTTCAGCATCGCCTTTGGTGTCGGCACTCAGAACCGTCAAGGCGCGTGGCTGGAAGTGTTCTACGCCCAGCCATTGCTCAATCCTTCGGCCGAACTGGTCGCTGCCGTGGCGCCAATCCTCGGTTATACCGAAGGCAACCAGGCCATCACCTTCACCACCGCTCAGGCGGCGCAACTGGCTGAAGCCGTGAAAGGCATCGACGCCGTTCAAGGCAAGCTGCTGACCCGTCTGGCCGAAAGCCACAAGCCGCTGGTCGCCACTGTGCTGGCCGAAGATGCACAGCTGACCTCGACGCCTGAGGCTTACCTGAAGCTGCACCTGCTGTCGCACCGTCTGGTCAAGCCGCACGGCGTGAGCCTGGCCGGCATCTTCCCGCTGCTGCCGAACGTGGCCTGGACCAGCCAGGGCGCGATCGACCTGAGCGAACTGACCGAAATGCAACTGGAAGCCCGTCTGCGTGGCGAGCTGCTGGAAGTGTTCTCGGTGGACAAGTTCCCGAAAATGACCGACTACGTGGTTCCGGCCGGCGTGCGTATCGCTGACGCGGCACGTCTGCGTCTGGGCGCTTACGTCGGTGAAGGCACCACCGTGATGCACGAAGGTTTCATCAACTTCAACGCCGGCACCGAAGGCCCGGGCATGATCGAAGGCCGCGTTTCTGCTGGCGTATTCGTCGGCAAGGGCTCCGATCTGGGCGGCGGTTGCTCGACCATGGGCACCCTGTCAGGCGGCGGCAACATCGTGATCAAGGTTGGCGAAGGCTGCCTGATCGGCGCCAACGCCGGTATCGGTATTCCATTGGGCGACCGCAACACGGTTGAGTCGGGCCTGTACGTGACCGCCGGCACCAAGGTGGCGCTGCTCGACGAAAACAACAACCTGGTTAAAGTTGTGAAGGCGCGCGAGCTGGCCGGTCAGGCTGACCTGCTGTTCCGTCGCAATTCGGAAACCGGTGCTGTGGAATGCAAAACCCACAAATCGGCGATCGAACTGAACGAAGCGCTGCACGCTCACAACTAAGCAGCCTCATCCGACTTCTGTAGGAGCAAAGCTTGCTCGCGAAGGCGTCCTTGAGGCCGCCAAAAGCTTCGCGAGCAAGCTCGGCCCCTACAGGGGGCGGTGTATATCCGCCCAAGTTCACAGGGCTGAACAGATGATGATTGCCTCCCCCTGGCGTGCCGATTTCCCGGCCATCGCCGCGCTGCAACGGCAAGACCAGACCTATCTGGACAACGCCGCCACCACGCAAAAACCCCAGGCCCTGCTCGACGCGCTGACGCATTACTACGCCAATGGCGCGGCCAATGTGCACCGTGCGCAACACCTGCCCGGCGCTCACGCGACGCAGGCGTTCGAGGACAGTCGGCTCAAGGTTGTGCAATGGCTGAATGCCGGAGACAGCGGGCAGATCATCTTTACCCACGGCGCCACCAGCGCGCTGAATCTCCTGGCCTATGGCCTGGAACATCTTTTCCACCCGGGCGATGAGATTGTCATCAGCGCCCTGGAGCATCACGCCAACCTGCTGCCGTGGCAGCAACTGGCGCAACGGCGCAACCTGAAACTGGTGATTCTGCCGCTGGATGCTGACGGCTTGATCGACCTCGCGGCTGCTGTGCATTTGATCGGCCCGCGTACACGCTTGCTGGCGATCAGTCAGTTGTCCAACGTGCTCGGTGCCTGGCAGCCATTGCCGGCGCTGCTGGGCATGGCCAAGGCGCAGAACGCGTTGACCGTGGTCGATGGCGCGCAAGGTGTGGTTCACGGTCGCCATGACGTGCAGGCGCTGGGTTGCGACTTCTACGTGTTTTCCAGCCACAAGCTGTATGGGCCGGATGGTTTGGGCGTTCTGTTCGGGCGCAATGCAGCGCTTGAACAATTGAAGCCTTGGCAGTTTGGCGGCGAAATGGTGCTGGAAGCCAACTACCACGACGCGCGCTTCCGCCCTGCTCCGCTGGGTTTTGAAGCGGGCACACCGCCGATTGCCAGTGTGATCGGCTTAGGTGCGACGCTGGATTATCTGGCCGGGCTCGATCAGGACGCAGTGTCGGCCCACGAAGCGGCGCTGCATGACTATCTGCTGCGTGGCCTCGCTGCTCGTAATGGCATTCGTTTGTTGGGCAAGCCGCAATTGGCGCTGGCGAGTTTCGTCGTTGAAGGTGTGCATAACGCTGATCTGGCGCACTTGCTGACAGAACAAGGTATTGCCGTGCGCGCCGGACATCACTGCGCGATGCCGCTGTTGAAAAGCTTCGAGCTGGCCGGGGCGATTCGCGTGTCGCTGGCGTTGTACAACGATTCGGAGGATCTGGAGCGTTTCTTTGAAGCGCTGGATCAGGCGCTGGAGTTGTTGCGATGAGCTTGCCGGTCGAGGCTGCCGAGGCGCTGAAAACGTTTCAAAACGCGGCGGGTTGGGAACAGCGGGCGCGGTTGTTGATGCAGTTTGGTGATCGGTTGCCACCGCTAAGTGACGCCGACAAGTGCGAAGTCAATCGGGTGCATGGCTGTGAGAGTCAGGTGTGGCTGGTTGGGGAATTGCGTGACGGTTATTGGCAGTTCGCGGCGAGCAGCGATGCGCGGATGATTCGCGGGTTGGTGGCGTTGTTGCTGTTGCGAGTGAACGGACTGTCAGCGGCGGAGTTGCAGCAAATTGATCTGCCGGACTGGTTCAATCAGCTCGGCCTTTCGCGCCAGCTATCGCCCTCGCGCAGCAATGGCCTCAATGCAGTGCTCCAGCGAATGAATGAGTTGGCGCGCTAACTGATCGTTCCCACGCTCTGCGTGGGAATGCAGCCCGGGACGCTCCGCGTCCCCATCAGCAGCCGAACGCGGAGCGTCCGTTGAGGCATTACCACGCGGAGCGTGGGAACGATCACCCAGTCAGGCGTCAGGTTTGACCCGCTCCGCCGGGCGCCGGACGCCCGCGACAATCTTGTCCACAGCCTTGGTCGCCGCGACCATCCCAAACGTCGCCGTCACCATCATCACCGCACCAAACCCACCCGCGCAGTCCAGCTTCACGCCGTCACCGACAAAACTCTTCTGCAAACAAATGCTGCCATCCGGCTTCGGATAGCGCAGTTGCTCGGTGGAAAACACACACGGCACGCTGTAATGACGGGTCACGGTGCGCGAAAAACCATAATCGCGACGCAGTGTAGAGCGCACTTTCGAGGCCAGCGGGTCATTGAACGTGCGGTTGAGGTCGCACACCTGAATCAGCGTCGGATCAATCTGCCCGCCCGCGCCGCCGGTGGTGATGATCTGAATCTTGCGACGTTTGCACCAGGCAATCAGCGCAGCTTTGGCGTTGACCGCGTCTATGCAGTCGATCACGCAATCGATGTTCGGCGTGATGTATTCGGCCATGGTCTCGCGGGTGACGAAATCAGCCACCGCGTGCACGGTGCAATCCGGGTTGATCCCGCGCAGACGCTCGGCCATCACTTCGACCTTGGGTTTGCCGACGGTGCTGTCCAGCGCGTGCAACTGGCGGTTGGCGTTGCTGACGCAGACGTCATCGAGGTCGAACAGCGAAATCTCGCCGACGCCACAACGGGCCATGGCTTCCGCCGCCCAGGAACCGACGCCACCGACGCCGACGATCGCCACGTGGGCCGCGCGCAAACGCGCCAGACCTTCGATGCCATACAAACGGGCGATGCCTGCAAACCGCGGATCTTCTGTACTCATGACCATTACCCCAAAAACCGGCGCGCATTATAGGGCTACACAGCGACAAGTTTTAAGCTTCAAGCTACAAGTGTAAGAACTTAAGTCAAAGTCGACTGCCCAATGTCGGGCATTTCCCTGTCAGATGTACGACTGGCGGACTGCCGGTGTAGGATGCGCGCCCTTTTGCAATAAGAAAGGCGCAACGCCAACCGACTCCTTCGTTCCACAGCCTTTGGAACCCGAAATAGCTATGTCATCGCGTAAATTTGGACTCAACCTGGTGGTGGTTCTGGCAATCGCTGCCCTGTTCACCGGTTTCTGGGCGCTGATCAATCGCCCGGTTTCCGCGCCGAACTGGCCGGAGCAGATCTCCGGTTTCTCCTATTCGCCGTTCCAGCAGGGACAATATCCGCAGAAGGATCAGTATCCGTCTGACGAAGAAATGCGCCGCGACCTGGAGATCATGAGCAAGCTGACGGACAACATCCGCATCTACTCGGTCGACGGTTCGTTGCAAGACATCCCGAAACTGGCTGAAGAATTCGGCCTGCGCGTGACGCTGGGGATCTGGATCAGCCCCGATCAGGAACGCAACGAACGGGAAATCCAGCGCGCCATCGAACTGGCCAACACTTCGCGCAGCGTGGTTCGCGTGGTGGTCGGGAACGAAGCGATCTTCCGTAAGGAAATCACTGCGCAAGAGCTGAGCGTGTTGCTCGATCGCGTGCGCGCGGCAGTGAAAGTGCCGGTGACCACCTCCGAGCAATGGCACGTCTGGGAAGAACACCCGGAGCTGGCCAAGCACGTGGATCTGATCGCTGCGCACGTTCTGCCTTATTGGGAATTCATTCCGGTCGACAAGGCTGGGCAGTTCGTTTTCGACCGTGCCCGCGACCTGAAAAAACTGTTCCCGAAGAAACCGCTGCTGCTCTCAGAGGTTGGCTGGCCGAGCAACGGTCGCATGCGCGGTGGCGCCGATGCATCGCCGGCGGATCAAGCGATCTACCTGCGTACGCTGGTCAACAAACTTAACCGCCAAGGCTTCAACTACTTCGTGATCGAAGCGTTTGACCAGCCGTGGAAGGCCAGCGACGAAGGTTCGGTCGGCGCGTACTGGGGCGTGTTCAACGCCGCGCGTCAGCAGAAATTCAACTTCGAAGGCCCGGTCGTCGCGATCCCGCAATGGCGCGTGCTGGCGATCGGCTCGGTGGTGCTGGCGCTGTTGTCGCTGACTTTGCTGATGATCGACGGTTCGGCCCTGCGTCAGCGTGGGCGGATCTTCCTGACCTTTATCGCCTTCCTTTGCGGTTCGGTGCTGGTGTGGATCGGTTACGACTACAGCCTGCAATACAGCACGTGGTTCAGTTTGACGGTCGGCTTCCTCTTGGCGCTCGGTGCGCTTGGGGTATTTATCGTCTTGCTGACGGAGGCGCATGAACTGGCCGAAGCGGTGTGGATTCACAAACGCCGGCGCGAATTCCTGCCGGTCGAGGGCGACTCCAACTACCGTCCGAAAGTCTCGATTCATGTGCCTTGCTACAACGAGCCGCCGGAGATGGTCAAACAGACCCTCGACGCCCTCGCCGCGCTGGATTATCCGGACTATGAAGTCCTGATCATCGACAACAACACCAAGGATCCGGCGGTGTGGGAACCGGTGCGCGACTACTGCGCAACCCTCGGCCCGCGCTTCAAGTTCTTCCACGTTTCGCCCCTGGCCGGTTTCAAGGGCGGCGCGCTGAACTACCTGATTCCGCACACCGCCAAGGACGCCGAAGTCATCGCCGTGATCGACTCCGATTACTGCGTGCACCCGAAATGGCTGAAGCACATGGTGCCGCACTTCGCCGACCCGAAAATCGCCGTGGTGCAGTCGCCGCAGGATTATCGCGACCAGAACGAAAGCACCTTCAAAAAGCTTTGCTACGCGGAATACAAAGGCTTCTTCCACATCGGCATGGTCACCCGTAACGACCGTGACGCGATCATTCAGCACGGCACCATGACCATGACCCGTCGCTCGGTTCTGGAAGAATTGGGTTGGGCTGACTGGTGCATCTGTGAAGACGCCGAACTCGGTCTGCGCGTGTTCGAAAAAGGCCTGTCGGCGGCGTATTACCACGACAGCTACGGCAAGGGTCTGATGCCGGATACGTTTATCGACTTCAAGAAACAGCGTTTCCGCTGGGCCTACGGCGCGATTCAAATCATCAAGCGCCACACCCGCAGCCTGCTGCGCGGCAAGGACACCGAACTGACACGCGGCCAGCGTTACCACTTCCTCGCGGGCTGGTTGCCGTGGGTGGCGGACGGCATGAACATCTTCTTCACCGTCGGCGCGCTGTTGTGGTCGGCGGCGATGATCATCGTGCCGCAACGGGTCGATCCGCCGCTGCTGATCTTTGCAATTCCGCCGCTGGCGCTGTTCGTGTTCAAGGTCGGCAAGATTATCTTCCTGTATCGCCGCGCCGTCGGCGTGAACCTGAAAGATGCGTTCTGCGCGGCACTGGCCGGCCTGGCGTTGTCGCACACCATCGCCAAAGCGGTGCTGTACGGTTTCTTCACCAGCAGCATTCCGTTCTTCCGCACGCCGAAAAACGCCGACAACCACGGCTTTTGGGTGGCGATTTCCGAAGCGCGGGAAGAGTTGTTCATCATGCTGCTGTTGTGGGGCGCGGCGCTGGGGATCTTCCTGGTCAACGGCATGCCGAGCAACGACATGCGTTTCTGGGTGGTGATGTTGCTGGTGCAGTCGCTGCCGTATCTGGCCGCGCTGATCATGGCGTTCCTGTCGTCGCTACCGAAACCTGCGGCCAAGCCTGAGCCGGCGCCGGTCGTCTAAATCCTCATCGATGCACTAAACGGCGGCCAATGGTCGCCGTTTTGCTTTAAGATAACCGCCATTTTGCGGGGCTTGGCGTGATAACCGGTCTGACTGACCACCCCTATCCCCTGTGGGAGCGAGCCTGCTCGCGAAGGCGTTGTAACAATCACCAACTATGTTGACTGACACAGCGCATTCGCGAGCAGGCTCGCTCCCACATTGGCCCTCGCTCAAATTCATGATCCCGGAGTTTTCCATGACGGCCCACGCCGACCTTTCGCCGACCCTCCAACTCGCCATCGACCTGATCCGCCGTCCGTCCGTGACGCCGGTCGACGCCGATTGCCAGAAGCAGATGATGCAGCGCCTGGGCGATGCCGGTTTCAGCCTCGAGCCGATGCGCATCGAAGATGTGGATAACTTCTGGGCCACCCACGGCAACAACGAAGGCCCGGTGCTGTGCTTCGCCGGCCACACCGACGTGGTGCCGACCGGCCCGGTCACCGCGTGGCAGATCGACCCGTTCAACGCGCTGATCGATGAACACGGCATGCTCTGCGGCCGTGGCGCGGCGGACATGAAAGGCAGCCTGGCGTCGATGACCGTCGCCGCCGAGCGCTTCGTCGCCGACTACCCGAATCACAAGGGCAAAGTCGCGTTCTTGATCACCAGCGACGAAGAAGGCCCGGCGCACCACGGCACCAAGGCTGTGGTCGAGCGTTTGGCCGCGCGTAACGAGCGTCTGGACTGGTGCATCGTCGGCGAACCGTCGAGCACCACGCTGGTGGGCGACGTGGTGAAAAACGGCCGTCGTGGCTCGCTGGGTGCCAAGCTCACCGTCAAAGGCATCCAGGGCCACGTCGCTTATCCACACTTGGCAAAGAATCCGATCCACCTCGCTGCTCCGGCGCTGGCCGAACTCGCCGCCGAACATTGGGATCACGGCAACGATTTCTTCCCGCCGACCAGCTTCCAGATTTCCAACGTCAACTCCGGCACCGGCGCGACCAACGTGATTCCGGGCGATCTGGTGGCGGTGTTCAACTTCCGTTTCTCTACCGAATCGACCGTCGAAGGCCTGCAGAAACGCGTGGCCGACATCCTCGAAAAACACGATCTGGATTGGCACATCGACTGGGCGCTGTCCGGTCTGCCGTTCCTTACTGAACCGGGCGCGCTGCTCGACGCGGTGTCGGCGAGCATCAAGGACATCACCGGCCGCGAGACCAAAGCGTCGACCAGCGGCGGTACGTCCGATGGCCGCTTCATCGCGACCATGGGCACGCAAGTGGTTGAACTGGGCCCGGTCAACGCGACCATCCACCAGGTCAACGAACGCGTATTGGCGGCGGATCTCGACGTACTGACCGAGATCTACTACCAAACCATGATCAAGTTGCTCGCCTGATGCTTGCTTGCCCCATTTGCAGTGAACCGCTCAACGCGGTGGATAACGGCGTGGTCTGCCCCGCTGGCCACCGCTTCGACCGTGCGCGCCAGGGTTACCTGAACCTGCTGCCGGTGCAGCACAAAAACAGCCGCGACCCTGGCGACAACCAGGCCATGGTCGAAGCGCGTCGCGACTTCCTCAACGCCGGCCATTACGCGCCGGTAGCCAAGCGTCTGGCCGAACTGGCGGCGAGTTATGCGCCGGAGCGCTGGGTCGACATCGGCTGTGGCGAAGGTTATTACACTGCGCAAATCGCCGAGGCCTTGCCGAACGCGGATGGCTACGCGCTGGATATCTCCCGCGAAGCGGTCAAACGCGCCTGCAAACGTAACCCGGCGATTAGCTGGTTGATCGCCAGCATGGCTCGCGTGCCGTTGGCGTCGGGCAGTTGCCAGTTTCTCGCCAGCGTCTTCAGTCCTCTGGACTGGGAAGAAGCCAAGCGCCTGCTCAGTGTTGGCGGCGGTCTGATGAAAGTCGGTCCGACCAGCGGCCATCTGATGGAACTGCGCGAGCGTCTGTACGACGAAGTGCGCGAGTACACCGACGACAAGCATCTGGCCTTGGTGCCGGAAGGCATGGCGCTGGCGCACAGTGAAACCCTCGAATTCAAGCTGACGCTGGACAAGCCCGAGGATCGCGCCAACCTGTTGGCGATGACACCCCACGGCTGGCGCGCCAGTGCCGAGCGTCGTGCGGCAGTGATCGAACAGGCCGAGCCGTTCGAGACCACCGTGTCGATGCGCTACGATTATTTCGTTCTTCAATAACTTTTGGTTCCGGGCCAGTGCCCGGGGCCGGCTAAATCCGCGAATGGATTTTTCAGACCCGCAGTGAGGACATCCATGCGCCAACCGGACATCGAGATTTACCTGAAAGACGCCGACGTCGACCACAAGGCGATTTCCGCCTGGCTGGGCGAAGCGTTGGGCCCGTGCAGCGACTGGGTTCAGAAAGGTCAGACCTACAAGTGCAAGGCCGGCAACGTGCCGGTCACCTGGCTGCCGAAAGCCGTGGGCAAGTGGAATAGCCTGTACCTGGAAAGCGACCAGACGCCGTGGGACGACGACATCGCCTGCGCCCGTGCCGCGTTTGCCGCGCTGAACGTCGAAGTGCGTTGCGCGCCGGGCACGTGGGTCGAGGAAGAAGGTGAAGAGACGGCTGATCGCTGGATGCGCATCAGCGCAGACGGTGAAGAAGAAATCACCTGGAAAACCGCTTAACAACAGGCAACGCAGATCCAAATGTGGGAGCGGGCTTGCTCGCGAATGCGGTGTATCAGTCGATATGAATGTTGACTGATACACCGCATTCGCGAGCAAGCCCGCTCCCACATTGGTTTCGCGGCGTTTTGGAGGTTTGTATTACAGGCCTACAACGTCTTCCGCCTGCAAACCCTTCTCGCCAGTAATCACCGCGTACTCAACCTGCTGACCTTCAGCCAGCGACCGGTGCCCTTCGCCGCGAATCGCGCGGTAGTGCACGAATACGTCCACCCCGTCTTCGCGCTGAATAAAGCCGTAGCCTTTGGCGTCGTTGAACCACTTCACGTTGCCGGTTTCACGTGTTGCCATCTGTTCATACTCCTTTTTTATTATTGAACAGGCTTTTCGCAGGAAAGCCTTTGAGGAACGTCAGCCTGCATCCGACGTCCATAAAAGGGCCCCGGCGACAGACCGCCGAGTATATGACAGGTGCGAAAAGTCTCAACAGGAGATTACTTCGCCGCTTTTTTGCCGATTTTCGTCCAATACGGCACACTATCGACCGCCCGAGCAAACGCTCGGTTTTATTCACTCACGCAGAAGCCGTATGACCCGTTCCCCGTTCCGCCGTCTTGTGTTTGGCACCCTGCGCCGACTGTTGTATCTCTGGGTTCGCTCGGAGACGATCAACCAGTCGTCGTTCACCCTCAACCTCGACCGCAGTCGTCCGGTGTTCTACGTCCTGCAAAACCCTTCGCTGACCGATCTGGCCGTGCTCGACACCGAGTGCACCAAGGCCGGTTTGCCGCGTCCGGTGCTGCCGGTGTCGGTGGGGTCGCTGATTGAACCAGCGGCGTTTTTCTATCTGACGCCGGATCCCGACTGGCTCGGTCGCCAGGACAAACGCGGCGCACCGCCGACGCTGACCCGACTGGTCAGTGCCCTCACGCAGAACGCTGCCGAAGACGCACAGATCATTCCGGTCAGCGTGTTCTGGGGCCAATCGCCGGACAGCGAAAACAGTCCGTGGAAACTGTTGTTTGCCGACAGCTGGGCCGTTACCGGACGCCTGCGTCGTCTGCTGAGCATCATCGTCCTCGGCCGCAAAACTCGCGTGCAATTCTCCGCACCGATTCACCTGCGCGAGCTGATCGAGCACAACAAGGGTCACGAACGCACCGTGCGCATGGCCCAGCGAATCCTGCGCGTGCACTTCCGCAATCTGAAAGCAGCGGTGATCGGCCCGGACATTTCCCACCGTCGCAACCTGGTCAAAGGCCTGCTCAATCAGCCGCTGGTCAAGCAAGCGATCCTCGACGAAGCCGAGCGCGAAAACATCTCCCCGGAGAAAGCCAAGGCTCAGGCCCTGCGCTACGGCAACGAGATCGCCTCGGACTACACCTACACCGCGATCCGTTTCCTCGAAGTGGTGCTGAGCTGGTTCTGGAACAAGATTTACGACGGCATCAAGGTCAACCACATCGAAGGCGTGCAGAAAGTCGCGCAGGGTCACGAAGTGATCTACGTGCCGTGCCATCGCAGCCACATCGACTATCTGCTGCTCTCGTACTTACTGTTCCGCAACGGCCTGACCCCGCCGCACATCGCTGCCGGGATCAACCTCAACATGCCGGTGATCGGCAGCCTGCTGCGCCGTGGCGGCGCGTTCTTCATGCGCCGCACGTTCAAGGGCAATCCGCTGTACACCTCGGTGTTCAACGAATACCTGCACACGCTGTTCACCAAAGGTTTCCCGGTCGAGTACTTCGTCGAGGGCGGCCGCTCGCGCACCGGACGCATGCTGCAACCGAAAACCGGCATGCTCGCCATTACGATGCGCAGTTTCCTGCGCTCGTCGCGCATGCCGATCGTGTTTGTGCCGGTGTACATCGGTTACGAGCGCGTGCTGGAGGGGCGTACCTACCTCGGCGAACTGCGTGGCGCGAGCAAGAAGAAAGAATCGATCTTCGACATCTTCAAAGTCATCGGTGCGCTGAAGCAGCGCTTCGGTCAGGTCGCGGTGAACTTCGGCGAGCCGATCAAACTGGCGGAATTCCTCGATGCCGAGCAACCGGACTGGCGCCAGCAGGAACTCGGCCCGCAGTACAAACCGGCGTGGCTCAACGAAACCACCAATCGTCTTGGCGAGAAAGTCGCGCAGCATCTGAACGAAGCGGCGGCGATCAACCCGGTCAACCTGGTGGCGCTGGCGCTGCTGTCGACCACGCGCCTGGCGCTGGATGATCGCGCCATGGCTCGCGTGCTGGATCTGTATCTGGCGCTGCTGCGCAAAGTCCCGTACTCGCCACACACCACGCTGCCGGAAGGCGATGGCCGTGCCTTGATCGAGCACGTGAAGGACATGGATCTGCTGTCCGAGCAGAACGATGCGCTGGGCAAGATTCTCTATCTCGACGAGCAGAACGCCGTCCTGATGACCTACTACCGCAACAACGTGTTGCACATCTTCGCCCTGCCGGCGCTGCTGGCGAGCTTCTTCCAGAGTGCTTCGCGCATGAGCCGCGAACAGATCCTGCGCTACACCCGCGCGCTGTATCCGTACTTGCAGTCGGAACTGTTCATTCGCTGGTCGCTGGACGAACTGGATGCCGTGGTCGATCAGTGGCTGGAAGCATTCGTCGAGCAAGGTCTGCTGCGTTTCGAGAAAGACGTCTACCTGCGTCCGGCGCCAAGTTCGCGGCATTTTGTGTTGTTGACATTGCTGTCGAAAAGCATCGCGCAGACCTTGCAGCGTTTCTATATGACCGTGTCCTTGCTGCTCAACAGTGGCCAGAACAGCATCAGCGCCGAAGAACTGGAAGACCTCTGCACCGTCATGGCCCAGCGCCTGTCAATCCTCCACGGCCTCAACGCCCCGGAGTTTTTCGACAAGAGCCTGTTCCGTCATTTCATCCAGACCTTGCTCGACCTCGACGTGCTGCGTCGCGACGAGGCCGGCAAGCTCAGCTACCACGAACTGCTCGGTGAATTGGCCGAAGGTGCGGCCAAGCGCGTACTGCCAGCGGACATTCGTTTGTCGATCCGCCAGGTTGCGCTGCATCGCAGTGAAGATGCGGCTGAAAGCGCGGTAACCGCCGAAGGCTGAAACTTGCCGATAACTAACGGAGAGCCGGCCGGGTTCTCCCGTTAGTTGATTCGTGGATAAATAGGCTCACTTAAAAAATCGCGATAAGGATATCGAGATGAGCCTGCTGCACGAACCAACTCCCATCGTCACCGTCGACTTCCGTTTACCCGCCAACTTCCGCGCACCCGTGGGCGGTGAGAATGAAACGGTGGTCAGCGTCAAAGTGGTTAACTCCACTTCTCCGATCAACATTAAAGACTGGCGGCACTCGTCAGTCTTTGATGTCGACTGGAAGTTCTCATTTCCGCATCAGTACAGCGATGTCGGCGTGAAGTATCAGATCAACGTTCAGATGTTCCATGACCAACAGCCTTTGCTGGTGGCGCTGGACTACTTCGTTATCGTCAACACAGCCCCGCACCGGCAGACGCTGCATCTAAGTCCGATCGGCTTTCTGTATGTGGAAGTTCAGGAGCCCAGTGTCGTTGCTGAACATGAAGCCGTGACGATCAGTCTGCACGATGCTGATGACCCGAATACCCAACTTACCCGCGTCACTCAAGATGAACGAACCGCCGCTTCGTTTTATCTGCAATACGATCCAGACAGCGTCATACCCGGCAAGCGCTATGCGTTAAGCGGTGTGGAAAACCGCTATCACCAATCCATTGCAGTCACGCCCTGGCATGTCGAACTTGCGCCGGTTTCGCCTACGTTGAGTTCGCGGCTATCGCAGTGGATCTCGCAGTGGCTGGAGAAACCATTACGTTTGTTCACTGACGTTGATGGCAAAATCCGCTAGATTTCTCTTCGGCGCCGGGATTCTTCCGGCGCAAAAGTATTAGAGGTTCCGATGAAAAAACTCACCCTTCTCGCCGCCGCCACGCTGTTGAGCGCCTGCCAATCGACCACCCCCGCCGGCAAGGCCAGCCTTGATGGCGAAGTGTTCTACCTGCAACGCATCGCCCTGCCACCGAGCGCGACCCTGAGCGTGAGCCTGCAAGACGTTTCCCTCGCCGACGCCCCGGCGGTCGTGCTCGACGAGCAGAAAGGCCCGATCAAAGGCCAGGTGCCGCTGCCCTTCCACTTGAGCTACGATCCGGCGCAGGTCAAACCCGGCCACCGTTATTCGGTCAGCGCGCGTATCGAAGTCAACGGTGAGCTGATGTTCATCACCACCGAAAACCACGCCGTGCAACTCGACGGCAACGACCCGCAGCCGCTGAAAATCCGCGTCGACGCGATTCGTTAATTCATTCTCCGCCACTCATTTCCGCAACAAGGAAGCCGCCATGCTCCGCCCTACCCTTCGCTTCGCCGGCCTGTGCGCCGGCCTGATGATCAGCGCCAATGCTCTGGCCCTGTCACTCAGCGACCTGTCGCAACAAGACGCCACCGGCGGCCTCAAGGATGCCCTGACCCAAGGCGCGCAAATCGCCGTCAAACAACTGGGCACCCCGGGCGGCTTCAGCAACAACCCCGAGGTAAAAATCGAACTTCCGGGCAAACTCGGCAAAGCCGCCAGCAAAATGAAAGCCTTCGGCATGGGCGCCCAGGTTGAAGAACTCGAAACCGCGATGAACAAAGCGGCGGAAAGTGCCGTGACCCAAGCCCAGCCAATCCTCGTCGACGCCGTGAAAAAAATGAGCGTCGCCGACGCCAAAGGCATCCTCAGCGGCGGCCAGGATTCAGCCACGCAATACCTCGACAAATCCAGCCGCGAACAAATCCGCGCCAAGTTCCTGCCGATCGTCAAACAGGCGACCGACAAAGTCGGCGTGGCGCAGAAGTACAACTCGTTCGCCGGCCAGGCTGCAGCGTTCGGTGTGGTCGATGCGAAAAGCGCGAATGTCGAAAACTACGTCACCGAACAGGCACTGAACGGCTTGTTCGAAATGATTGGCAAACAAGAAGAAACCATCCGCCAGAACCCGGCCGCTGCGGCGACGAGTCTGGCGAAAAAAGTCTTCGGCACGCTGTAACGTCCCGTGTAGGAGCTGCCGAAGGCTGCGATCTTTTGATCTGGTCTTTGCTGTCGAGCATTGAAGATCAAAAGATCGCAGCCTTCGGCAGCTCCTACAGGGTTTTCTGTCAGGCTGCATGGGTCGTGTAAACCACGCTCTTGGGGTACACGTCAGTGAACCGGCTTACCGCTCGCTGAATCACCGAACACTGAAACTCGATGAAGTACGTCAGATCCAGCTCATCCGCTTCGCTGTGCAAATAAGAGCGCCCATACTTCACCGGCGCATTGCGCAGCAGCAAACTGATCGCAATGTAACGAAACGCCGCAAACTCATTCTTGAACATGAACCAGTAAAACAACGCCCGCGCAACCCGCCCGTTACCGTCGCGAAAGGGATGCTCGTAACCCAAGGCAAAATGCAGCGTGATCGCCTTGATCAGCGGATGCACATAATCCTTCTCCTGAGGCAATCCCTCAGGCAAATTGATCCAGTCCGACAACCTCCCCAACCGCGAAACCAGCCCGGCAGCGGGCGGAGGACGATGCACCGTATTGCCCGCGCCGTCCTGAACAACCACCTCATCATTCGCCCGGAAAACGCCCGGAGAATAATCCTCGTCAGCAATCCCCTCCACCCCCACCCGATGCATCGCAGCGATCAAATCCACACTCATGGGCTCATCGCGTTTCTCCCACGCGAAATTCATCATCCTGTAATTACCCATCACCATCCGCTCGTCCGGAGTACGCGGCTGACGCCGGTGCCTGAGCATGTCCTTGGCCACACGCGTAGTGGTCGCCGCGCCCTCCAACTGACTACTGGCGATGGCCTCATCCTCGATCAAATCATTCAGCAAATAACTGCAATGCGCCTGCTCTCCAATTTGCCGAGTCATGTAATCCAGAGCGGCAAAAGTCGTCTGCCGATCCACCAACGACAACGTGATCTGAGCCAACGGCGTCAGCACATATTTGCCCCACTGCACCGGCTCGCCCAACGGCAACAGATTGACGTACTGCGCCACCCGCGCCTTCTTGACCAACGCCCAGCACACCTTCACATCCAACCCGGACGCCCAGCGATAGCGCAACGCCTCGAAAGGCAGATAACGGCCCTGATCATCCAGCGGCTTGAGCAACGCCAGATAATCCGCCAGACGCTGCTTGTGCGGCGAGCGCAGCAGAAGATTGAACACGGGATCGGATCGGCCTTTGAAGACGGGTGGGTTTTTCATGAAGGGTGGACTTGAGGCGGTTGAAAACAGACGCTGGAGTACAACACCCGAGGGGGGACAGGCTCAATATCGGAGGTTTCTGAAAAAGATGTAGGAAGGAAATAGAGTCAATTCAGGCAGAGATTGGTCGGCTGTCAGGCCGCCTTCGCGAGCAAGCCCGCTCCCACAATTGGATGGTGTTGAATCAGATAAAGCCTGGTTGGCTGACAGGCCGTTATCGCGAGCAGGCTCACTCCTACAATTGGATGGTGTTGAATCAGACAGAGCATGGTTGGCTGGCAGGCCGCCTTCGCGAGCAGGCTCGCTCCCACAGTTGGATGGTGTTGAATCAGACAGAGCATGGTTGGCTGGCAGGCCGTTATCGCGAGCAGGCTCGCTCCCACAGTTGGATGGTGTTGAATCAGACAGAGCATGGTTGGCTGGCAGGCCGTTATCGCGAGCAGGCTCGCTCCTACAATTGGATGGTGTTGAATCAGACAGAGCATGGTTGGCTGGCAGGCCGTTATCGCGAGCAGGCTCACTCCTACAATTGGATGGTGTTGAATCAGAACA
>NZ_JBIVJB010000074.1:0-24552 GCF_044750025.1 Pseudomonas sp. NPDC088885
ACTGCTGATATCGCCCTGGGCTTCGAAGCAGGCCTGGCGATCGTACTGCTGGCGATCATGCTCGACCGTATCTGCAAACAACCCGACGCCAAAGTAGGGGGTGACGCATGAGCATAATTCGCTTCGAAGACGTAGACGTAATCTTCTCCAAGGATCCACGCGAGGCGCTCAAGCTGCTCGATCAGGGCATGACCCGCAACGAGATCCTGAAGAAAACCGGGCAGATCGTCGGCGTGGAAAAAGCCACGCTGGACGTCAACAAGGGCGAAATCTGCGTGCTGATGGGCCTGTCCGGTTCGGGCAAGTCGAGCCTGCTGCGCTGCATCAACGGCCTCAACACCGTGAGCCGTGGCAAGCTGTTCGTCGAGCATGAAGGCAAGCAGATCGACATCGCTTCCTGCACCCCGGCCGAACTGAAAATGATGCGCACCCAACGCATCGCCATGGTCTTCCAGAAATTCGCGCTGATGCCGTGGCTGACGGTGCGCGAAAACATCAGTTTCGGTCTGGAAATGCAGGGCCGTCCGGAGAAAGAACGGCGCAAACTGGTCGACGACAAACTCGAACTGGTCGGCCTGACGCAATGGCGCAACAAGAAGCCTGACGAACTCTCTGGTGGTATGCAGCAACGTGTTGGTCTGGCGCGGGCGCTGGCGATGGACGCCGATATTTTGCTGATGGACGAACCGTTCTCGGCACTCGACCCGTTGATCCGTCAGGGTCTGCAAGATGAGTTGTTGGAGCTGCAACGCAAGCTGAGCAAGACCATTGTGTTCGTGAGTCACGACCTTGATGAAGCACTGAAACTCGGCAGCCGTATCGCGATCATGAAAGACGGCCGGATCATCCAGTACAGCGTGCCGGAAGAGATCGTGCTCAACCCGGCGGACGACTATGTGCGCACGTTTGTCGCGCACACCAATCCGCTCAACGTGCTGTGCGGCCGCAGCCTGATGCGCACGCTGGACAACTGCAAACGCATCAATGGTTCGGTGTGCCTGGATCCGGGCGGCGATTCGTGGCTGGATCTGGCTGAGGGCAACACCATCAAGGGTGCGCGGCAGAACGGTTCAGTGCTGAATTTGCAGAACTGGGCGCCGGGGCAAGCGGTGGAAGGGCTGGAGCGTAAGCCGACGCTGGTGGATTCGAACATCGGCATGCGCGATGCGTTGCAGATTCGTTATCAGACCGGCAACAAACTGGTGCTGCACGATAACAATCATGTGGTGGGGATCTTGGGCGACAGCGAGTTGTACCACGCGTTGCTGGGCAAGAACCTGGGGTAAGAAACCCGGACACAAAAACGCCGCGAGAGGATCGCGGCGTGATCGTTCCCACGCTCTGCGTGGGAATGCAGCCCGGGACGCTCCGCGTCCCACAACAGCGGACGCGGAGCGTCCATTGATGCATTCCCACGCGGAGCGTGGGAACGATCATGCAAAAGGGGCTCAATCGAGCCCCTTTTGTTTTAGCGGTTTAGCTATACACCCGGCCAAGGAGCTGCCGATGGCTTTCAAACTGATCGAGCACATCCCGCGTGATCTGATCCTGCGTGAAGCCCATCAGGTCGTAATCCTGGCTGCCGTTGTGCAAATACACTTCAGCGCGGTAGTAACGCTGGCGTGCTTCATCGGACTGCGCCGATTCAGTCGGGGTCGCCAGATAACCGTCCAGGCTGACTTCGTAAACGAAAGGGTTGCCCTCTTCCATCTCGACACGCACACCCATGCAACGCTTGGATTTACCCAGCAGCGTCTGCACTGTCAGACCCTGCGCACGCATCTGCGCGGTGGCGTCTTCCAGCGCCGGGCTGACTTGTTTGTCCATGAAACGCTGCACCACCGATTGGCTTGGCTGCAGATCGAGTTGCGTCAGACGCTCGCTGAAACCACGACGACCGCGCTCTGCCAGTTGCGCTTGCTCCTGTTCGATCTGCACGTCCTGGCGCATCGCCTTGTGCAGGCCGAACATGAAGAACACCAGCACCACCGAGAACGGCAGACCGGCCAGCACGACCATGGTTTGCATGGCTTCGAAGTTACCGGCGAACAGCAGGCCGATGGTCACCAGGGTGATCACGGCCGACCAGAAAATCCGCAGCCAGTGCGGCGCATCTTCATCGACGTTGCCGCCCTTGCAGGACAGGTTCGCCATCATCACCGCGCCAGAATCGGCCGGGGTCAGGAACAGCACGAAGCCAACAAAGATCGATACACCGATGACGATTTTCGACGCCGGGTAATGCTCAAGCATTTGGTAGATCGCCATCGACGGCTGTTCCAGCGCCGTCTTGCCGAGCTCCACTGCCCCTTGGTTGATCACCAGATCCAGCGCCGAGTTACCGAAGATCGACAGCCAGGCCAAAGTGAAGCCCAGCGGAATCAGCAGTACGCCAGCGACCAGTTCACGCACGGTGCGACCACGGGAAATACGCGCGATGAACATGCCGACGAATGGCGCCCAGGAAATCCACCAGGCCCAGTAGAACAGAGTCCACAGGCCCATCCAGCGTTCGGTTTTTTCGGCACTGCCTTCGTACACATAAAGGTCGAAAGTTTTCAGCACGATACCGTTGAGGTAGTCGCCGATGTTCTGCACGAAGCCGTTGAGCAGGTGCAAGGTCGGGCCAAACAACAGCACGAAAATCAGCAGACCGCTGAACAGCACGATGTTCAGGTTGGACAGACGACGAATGCCGTTTTCCACGCCGGACACGGCAGCGATGGTCGCCACGGTGCTCATCACGATGATCACGATCAACAGGTTGGTGTTGCTGTGCTCCATGCCGAACAGGTTTTCCAGGCCCGACGACACTTGCAGCGAACCAATCCCCAGGTTCGTCACCAGACCCAGCAGCGTTACGAACATGCCGAAGCCGTCCACCGCATGACCGGCCGCGCCTTTGACCCAACGCTCGCCGACCAGCGGATACAGCGCCGAACGCAGTGCCAGCGGCTGGTTATGACGGTAAGCAAAATAGGCTACGGCCAGACCGACCAGTGCGTAGATCGCCCAGCCGTGCAGGCCCCAGTGCAGGAACGTCAGTTGCACCGCCTGACGCGCGGCCATGTTGGTGGCCGAAGCGCCTTCCGGCGGATTGAAATAGTGATCCAGCGGCTCGGACGCGCCGAAGTACAGCAGCGAAATACCGATACCCGACGAGAACAGCATCCCCGCCCAGGCGCCGTAACTGAAATCCGGGGTGTCGTCCTTGCTGCCCAGTTTGAGTTTGCCGTACGAGGAAAACGCCAGACCTACGACAAAGACCAGATAAGCGGCGATCACCACCATGTAGTACCAGCCGAAGCTGCGCGACAACCAGGCCTGAGCGATACCCAACAGTCTGCCGGCCTCTTGCGGGGCGATAATCAGAATGGCGGTCAACAACAGAATCAGCGCGGTAGAGGTGTAAAACACCCAACCGTTGACCGTCACCTTCTCGGGCGGGGTCTTTATTA
This sequence comes from Pseudomonas sp. NPDC088885, assembly GCF_044750025.1. Lineage (NCBI taxonomy): Bacteria > Pseudomonadati > Pseudomonadota > Gammaproteobacteria > Pseudomonadales > Pseudomonadaceae > Pseudomonas > Pseudomonas sp. NPDC088885. The sequence continues at coordinate 3,459 of NZ_JBIVJB010000074.1, forward strand.
GCGAGGCAGAACTCATGGCACAAATGCTCCAGGCAGTGCGAGAGAAGAACACAAGGCAACACGGCACCCGACTAATCGGTTAGTTGGCAGCCGACCGACGGGTGATATAAAGACACCCCGAAAAAAGCCCGAACCCTGAGAGCGCCGTGGCGTATAGGGTTCGAGCGGTTTTGGATGTCAGTTTTTGCGCCATTCACATGTGGGAAAAATCTGTAAGCAGCGACGATTTGTCGCAGATCTTATTCTTTGTTGATTGAACGTTCAATCAAAACAAAATAGACTGGCCCTCAATCCGATGAGCGTTGATCGCCCCTCGGAAGGCCTAAGGAGATGTGCAAGATGCCCAAGGTCGGTATGCAACCCATCCGCCGCCAACAACTGATCGAAGCCACTTTGCAGGCGGTCGATCAGGTCGGAATGGGGGACGCCAGCATTGCGCTGATCGCCCGTTTGGCCGGTGTCTCGAATGGCATCATCAGTCATTACTTTCAGGACAAGAACGGCCTGATTGCCGCCACGATGCGGTATCTGATGAGCGTCCTCAGCGAGAACGTCACCCTGCGCCGCCAAGCGCTGGCAGATGACAGCCCACGGGCGCATCTGCAGGTGATCATCGAAGGCAACTTCGACGCCAGCCAGGTCAATGGCCCGGCAATGAAAACCTGGCTGGCCTTTTGGGCCACCAGCATGCACCAGCCGTCTTTGCACAGGTTGCAGCGGATCAACGATCACCGTCTGTATTCCAACCTGTGCTGCGAGTTCCGCCGTGTGTTGCCGCTCGAAGATGCGCGCACCGCAGCGCGTGGCCTGGCAGCGTTGATTGACGGTTTGTGGTTGCGCGGCGCGCTGTCGGGAGACGCTTTCGACACGGCGCAGGCGCAACAGATCGCTTACGAATACATGGATTTCCAATTGGCCAAGAAGGTGAGCTAGAGCACACAGAAAACGCTCGGCCCCTCACTGCCACCGCAGCCTCACCGCGGTGGTCAACGCCAACCACTAATGCACTTGCGAGGACACTATGGCCCGTTTCGAACTGCAAAAACTTTACATCGATGGCGCGTACTCGGACGCCGGCAGCGATGCCACCTTCGAAGCCATCAACCCGGCTAACGGTGAAGTCCTCGCACAGGTGCAACGTGCGACCAAGGAAGACGTCGAGCGCGCTGTAGTCGCCGCTGAAAAGGGCCAGAAAATCTGGGCCGCGATGACTGCCATGGAGCGTTCGCGCATCCTGCGCCGTGCCGTCGACATCCTGCGCGAGCGCAACGATGAACTGGCTGCGCTGGAAACCCTGGACACCGGTAAATCCTTCTCCGAAACCAAGTACGTCGACATCGTTACCGGCGCTGACGTGCTGGAATACTACGCAGGCCTGGTGCCGGCGATCGAAGGCGAGCAGATTCCACTGCGCGACACTTCTTTCGTCTACACCCGTCGCGAGCCGCTGGGCGTGGTTGCCGGCATCGGCGCGTGGAACTACCCGATCCAGATCGCGCTGTGGAAATCCGCGCCAGCCCTGGCGGCCGGTAACGCGATGATCTTCAAGCCAAGCGAAGTCACCTCGCTGACCACCCTGAAACTGGCCGAGATCTACACCGAAGCCGGCGTTCCAAACGGTGTGTTCAACGTGCTGACCGGCAGCGGCCGTGAAGTCGGCACCTGGCTGACCGAGCACCCGCGCATCGAAAAAATCTCCTTCACCGGCGGCACCGACACTGGCAAGAAAGTAATGGCCAGCGCTTCGGCTTCGTCGCTGAAAGACGTGACCATGGAACTGGGCGGCAAGTCCCCGCTGATCATCTGCGACGACGCCGATCTCGATCGCGCTGCCGACACCGCGATGATGGCCAACTTCTACAGCTCCGGTCAGGTCTGCACCAACGGCACTCGCGTGTTCGTTCCGGCGCACCTGAAAGCCGCTTTCGAAGCCAAGATCGTTGAACGCGTTGCACGCATCCGCATCGGCAACCCGGAAGACGAAAACACCAACTTCGGCCCGCTGGTCAGCTTCGCGCACATGGAAAGCGTGCTGGGCTACATCGCCAAGGGTAAAGAGCAAGGCGCCCGCGTCCTGTGCGGCGGCGAGCGTCTGACCGACGGCGAATTCGCCAAAGGCGCATTCGTCGCGCCGACCGTGTTCACCGATTGCACCGACGACATGACCATCGTTCGTGAAGAAATCTTTGGCCCGGTCATGGCGATCCTCTCCTACGAGACCGAAGAAGAAGTAATCCGCCGCGCCAACGACACCGACTTCGGCCTGGCCGCCGGTATCGTCACCAAAGACCTGAACCGCGCCCACCGCGTGATTCATCAACTGGAAGCCGGTATCTGCTGGATCAACGCCTGGGGCGAGTCCGACGCAAAAATGCCGGTCGGCGGCTACAAGCAGTCGGGTGTTGGCCGTGAGAACGGCATCAGCTCGCTGAATAACTTCACCCGCATCAAATCGGTACAGGTCGAGCTGGGCGATTACGTTTCGGTGTTCTAACCCGAGATTTGCATTGCTCGCGAGGCCATCTTCGCGAGCAGGCTCGCTCCCACAGGTTTGGTGTCGTGCACCAAATCTGTGGCATCCCCAATCCCCTGTGGGAGCCAGCCTGCTGGCGATTGAGTGCAAAGCACTCACCCGGCCTGACCTAACCACTATCAAAGAGGGTGCATTCAATGTCCCAAGAATTCGATTACATCATCATCGGTGCCGGCTCGGCCGGTAACACCCTGGCGACCCGTCTGACTGAAGACGCCGGCGTCACCGTTCTGCTGCTCGAAGCAGGCGGCCCTGATTACCGTCTCGACTTCCGCACGCAAATGCCGGCTGCTCTGGCGTTCCCGCTGCAAGGTCGTCGCTACAACTGGGCTTACGAAACCGACGCCGAGCCACACATGGACGGTCGCCGGATGGAATGCGGTCGCGGCAAAGGCCTCGGCGGTTCTTCGCTGATCAACGGCATGTGCTACATCCGCGGCAACGCGATGGACTACGACGGCTGGGCGAAACTGCCGGGCCTGGAAAACTGGTCGTACCTCGACTGCCTGCCGTACTTCCGCAAGGCCGAAACCCGCGACATCGGCCCGAACGATTACCACGGTGGCGAAGGCCCGGTCAGCGTGACCACGCCGAAGGCTGGCAACAACCCGTTGTTCCACGCCATGGTTGAAGCGGGCGTACAAGCCGGTTACCCGCGCACCGAAGACTTGAACGGTTATCAACAGGAAGGCTTCGGCCCGATGGACCGCACCGTGACGCCGAACGGCCGTCGTGCTTCCACCGCCCGTGGCTACCTCGACACCGCGAAAAAGCGTTCGACCCTGACCATCGTCACCCACGCCCTGACCGACAAGATTCTGTTCGAAGGCAAGCGTGCGGTTGGCGTGCGTTACCTGGTCGGTTCGGCTGAAGAGCGCGTTGAAGTCAAAGCGCGCAAAGAAGTGCTGCTGTGCTCCGGCGCCATCGCTTCGCCGCAGATTCTGCAGCGTTCCGGTGTCGGCCCGGCCGAACTGCTGAAGTCGCTCGACATCCCGGTGGTTCACGACCTGCCAGGCGTCGGTGAAAACCTGCAGGATCACCTTGAGCTGTACCTGCAATACGCCTGCACCCAACCGGTGTCGCTGTACCCGTCGCTGCTCTGGTACAACCAGCCAGCCATCGGTGCCGAATGGTTGTTCAACGGCACCGGCATCGGCGCCAGCAACCAGTTCGAAGCCGGCGGTTTCATCCGTTCGCGTCCGGAATTCGAATGGCCGAACATTCAGTACCACTTCCTGCCGGTGGCGATTAATTACAACGGCAGCAACGGTGTGAAAGAGCACGGTTTCCAGGCGCACATGGGTTCCATGCGCTCGCCAAGCCGTGGTCGCATCCAGGCCAAGTCGAAAGACCCGCGCCAGCACCCGAGCATCCTGTTCAACTACATGGCCACCGAGCAAGACTGGCAGGAATTCCGCGACGGCATCCGCCTGACCCGTGAAATCATGCAGCAGCCTGCGCTGGACGCTTTCCGTGGCCGCGAAATCAGCCCGGGCATCGAAGTGCAATCCGATGAGCAACTCGACAAGTTCATCCGCGAGCACGCCGAAACCGCGTTCCACCCGTCCTGCTCGTGCAAGATGGGCACCGACGAGATGGCTGTGGTGGATGGCGAAGGTCGCGTGCACGGCATGCAGAGCCTGCGTGTGGTCGATGCTTCGATCATGCCGATCATCACCACCGGCAACCTCAACGCGCCGACGATCATGATCGCCGAGAAAATCGCCGACAAGATCCGTGGCCGCCAGCCGCTGCCACGCAGCACCGCACCGTACTATGTTGCGGGCGATGCACCGGTGAAGGGCAAGCCGATGCGTGATATCACCCCGGTTGCTCAGTAAGACGTAATACCGAGGCGCGGCCTTCGCGAGCAAGCCCGCTCCCACAGTAGATCTCCAGTGAACACAAAATTTGTGAACACCCGGGATCCAATGTGGGAGCGGGCTTGCTCGCGAAGGGGCCCTCACATTCAGCACAAATTCCCCCGCTGCACAGTAAATCCCCCTACACCCCCTCTTCACTTGATCCTACCCCCACGCAGGCCTACTCTAGACCTCGCGCAACCGTTTCACCCCCTCCCCGCCGTCGCTTTACCGCTTCCCCCTGACAAGGAGGTTCCCGAATGTTCGATTTCCACCCCCAGCTCAAGCAGCGCTTCGCTGCCTTGCGCACGGGCGCTGAGTTTTTTTCCCTGCGGTATGTACGCGAGTCCGGGCAATACCTGTCGGTGCGCAAGAACGTCGCCGAACCGCCAAGCCTGAACCGTGACGAGGGCGCGATGCTCACCGTTCGCGTCAATGGCGTTGAGGCGTATGCCGCGACCAACGACCTGTCGCAACAAGGCCTGCAAGCTGCGCTTGAACGCGCCGAAACTCAGGCCCGCCGCCTCAAGCCGCACGCCTTGCTCGACCTGCGCGATCAGCCGGTGTCCAGCGATCGCGCTGATTACTTTTCGCCCAATCTTGAACAACCCTTCCCGTCCCTGAGCGAATGCTTCGAGCTGCTCGGCGCGGAATCCGCCTCGGTGCCAAAGGATGAGCGCCTGGTGAACTGGCAGGTGAGCATTGGCATTACCCACGTCGAACAGATTTACCTGAGCAGCGCCGGGGCTGAATTGCGCCAGGTCCAGCGCTTCGTCTATCCAGGCCTCGACGTCACCGCTTACGACGGCAACGACAGCCAGACCCGCAGCCTCGGCCGCGAGAACTTCGGCCAACAGGGCGGCGCTGATGTGATCAGCCGCTGCGGTTTGATCGGCGCCGGCCCACAGGTTGCCGATCAGGCGCTGCAACTGTTGCTCGCGCCGAACACCCCGCAAGGCCCGCGCGACCTGCTGCTGATGCCGGATCAAATGATGCTGCAGATCCACGAATCCATCGGTCACCCGCTGGAACTCGACCGCATTCTCGGCGATGAACGCAATTACGCCGGCACCAGTTTCGTCAAGGCCAGCGACTTCGGCAGCCTGCAATACGGCTCGAAGCTACTCAACGTAACCTTCGATCCGGGCATTCCCGAAGAACTCGCCAGCTACGGCCATGACGACGACGGCACCGAGGCCAGCAAACAATTTTTGATTCGCGAAGGCCTGCTGCTGCGTCCATTGGGCGGTGCGCTGTCGCAATTTCGCGCAGGGATGGACGGCGTCGCCAACAGCCGTGCCTGCGGCTGGAACCGCGCGCCGATCGACCGCATGGCCAACCTCAATATCGAACCGGGCGATCAGCCGTTGAACAAGCTGATCGAAGGCATCGAGCACGGCATTTTGATGAGCACCAACCGTTCGTGGTCGATCGACGATGCGCGCAACAAATTTCAGTTCGGCTGCGAATGGGGCCAGTTGATCGAAGACGGTGAACTTAAAGGCGTGGTGAAAAATCCGAACTACCGGGCGATTTCCGCGCACTTCTGGAAAAGCCTGCGCGCCGTCGGTGACGCCAACACCGTCAAGGTGCTGGGCACGCCAAACTGCGGCAAGGGCGAACCAAATCAGGTGATCCGCGTCGGCCACGCTTCGCCGGCCTGCGTATTCAGCAACGTTGATGTGTTTGGGGGAGACGCCTGATGAGCATTTCGAAGAGTCAGTCCGACGCCTTCAAGGTCATGGTCAATTGGCTGCGCGACAGCGTCCGTGAGCCGGAGCAATTCACCCTCAGCTTTGCCGCCGAATCCTCGGCGTTCGTGCGTTTCAATCACGCCAAAGTGCGTCAGGCCGGGCAAGTGCAGCAGGCCAACATCGTTCTGAAGCTGATCAACGACGGCCGTCATGCCGACCTGCAAGTCACCCTCTCGGGTGATCAGGAAGGCGATCTGCAACGCCTCGCCGAAGGCCTGCAACAACTGCGCGAAACCTTGCCGCTGTTGCCGCAGGATCCGTATCTACTGCTCAATCACAACGGCTGGCAGAGCAAGAATGTGCAGGAACATCCGCTGCCGGACACGGAACAGGTGGTCGATGAAATCTGCGCCGCTGCTGAAGGTCTGGACTTGGTGGGCTTCTATGCCGCCGGGCCGATCAGCCGTGGTTTCGCCAGTTCTTCGGGGGCGTTTGGCTGGCATCAGGCCAATAGCTTCAACTTCGATTTCAGCCTGTTTCACGAGAACGGCGAAGCGGTGAAAGCCAGCTACGCCGGGCACGACTGGAGCAGCGAAGGGTTCGCCAAGCGCTTCGGTCAGGCGCGCGAGCAACTGGAATTTCTCGGTCGGCCGTTGCGCACCCTGGCGCCGGGGCAGTACCGCGCGTATCTGGCGCCAGCAGCGTTGGAAGAAATCATGGGCATGTTGAGCTGGGGCGGATTTTCGGCGCAGTCGATCGCGAGCAAAAGCAGCCCGTTGCAGAAGTTGTATGTCGGCGATCAGGCGTTCAGCCCACTGGTGTCGTTGGACGAGAAGGTCAGCGATTCACTGAGCCCGGCGTTTTCCGGCGAAGGTTATCCACGCAGTGATCTGCGTTTGATTGTCGAGGGCAAGGCGGGCGATCAACTGGTTGGTTCACGCAGTGCGGCGGAATATGGCCTGGCCGCCAACGGCGCCGGTGGTGGTGAAATGCCAAGTGCGTTGAACATGGCGGCGGGGGATCTGTCGCAAGCAGAGATCCTCAAGCAGTTGGGCACCGGGCTGTACATCAGCAACCTGTGGTACCTGAACTACTCGGATCAACCGGCGGCGCGCATGACCGGCATGACCCGTTTTGCGACCTTCTGGGTCGAGAACGGCGAAATTCAGGCGCCGGTGAGCACCATGCGGTTTGACGACAGCGCGTACAGCCTGCTGGGTTCGCAGCTGGAAGCGCTGACGGCGGAGCGTGAGTTGCTGCTATCGGCGAGTACATATAGCCAGCGCAATACCTCGTCGGCGTTGCTGCCGGGCGCGCTGGTTAGCCGTTTGACCTTGACCCTGTAAAACAAAGATCCCCGGCACACAGGGGATCAACTGTTGGAATAGAAACTGTGGCGAGGGGATTTATCCCCGCTGGGTCGCGCAGCGGCCCCAAAAAATGGGACTGCTGCGCACTCCAGCGGGGATAAATCCCCTCGCCACAGGGTTTCATGTTTGAACAAGAATCTGGATTAACCACCCATCAGAGGTTCCATGCCCAATCGCCCGCCTCTCGACGCCATCACCGCCCGCTGGTTGCCGTGGGTCGTCGCCATTGCGTTTTTCATGCAGTCTCTCGACGGCACCATTCTTAACACCGCCCTGCCCGCCATGGCCCGCGATCTCGCCGAGGATCCGTTGCGCATGCAGGGTGTGATCATCGCCTACATGCTCACCGTGGCGTTGCTGATCCCCGCCTCAGGCTGGATCGCCGACCGCTTCGGCACCAAGAAAATCTTCTTCGGTGCGATTCTGCTGTTCAGCTTCGGCTCGCTGCTTTGTGCGCTGTCGAGCAGCCTGAGCATGCTGATCGGCGCTCGCGTCATTCAAGGCCTGGGCGGTGCGTTGATGCTGCCGGTCGGGCGACTGGTGGTGTTGCGCGCTTATCCGCGATCCGAACTGGTGCGGATCATGGGCTTTATCACCATTCCCGGTCTGCTCGGCCCGTTGATCGGCCCGACCATGGGCGGCTGGATGGTCGAATATCTGACGTGGCACTGGATCTTTCTGATCAACCTGCCAGTCGGCGTCATCGGTTGCTACGCAGTGTGGAAATTCATACCCGACCTGCGCGGCACTGAACGTACGCGCTTCGATAGCTTGGGTTTCCTGCTGTTCGGCGCGGCGATGATTCTGATCACCATCGCCATGGAAGGCCTTGGCGAATTGCATCTGCCGCACCTGCGGGTGATGTTGCTGCTGTTCGGCGGCATGGCCTGTCTGGCGGCGTACTGGTTGCGCGCCGGGCATATCGAAAACCCGCTGTTCGCGCCGTCACTGTTCAAGACCCGAACCTTTGCCGTCGGCATTCTTGGCAACCTGTTTGCGCGTCTGGGCAGCGGCGCGTTGCCGTTTCTGGTGCCGTTGCTGCTGCAAGTCGCGCTGGGTTATTCACCGTCGCAAGCGGGGATGAGCATGCTGCCGCTGGCCGCTGCGGCGATGATAGCCAAGTGGGTGGCGCGACCGCTGATTGAGCGACTGGGTTATCGCATCGTCCTCACCGGCAACACGCTGGCGCTGGGGATCATGCTGGCGAGCATGGGCCTGGTCAGCGAGCAGACGCCGTACTGGTTGCTGCTGTGTCTGCTGGCGGTACTTGGCGCGATCAACTCGCTGCAATTTACGGCGATGAACACGGTGACGTTGATCGACCTCGATGATGCGAGCGCCAGCAGCGGCAACAGTTTGCTCTCGGTGGTGGCGCAGTTGTCGTTGAGTCTGGGTGTTGCCTGCGCGGGTGCGTTGCTTGGCGGGTTTACGGCGGAGGTCGGTAATGATGGTGTGGAGACTGTGCTAGGTGCCTTCCAGCTGACCTTTGTCACGGTCGGGATCATGGCGATGTTGGCGGCGACGATATTCTCACAGCTGTCGAAAGAAGACGGCCGCCGCGCGAAACGGCCGGAAGAACACATTGAACACTGATTTGTGCTGAAGGGCTTCTGTGGGAGGGGAATTGTGAGAAGGGAATTGTGGTGAGGGGCTTTTGTGGTGAGGGGATTTATCCCCGATGGGTTGCGTAGCAGCCCCAAGTGGGTTGAATGCGATCGGTCTGATGTACCGAGGTGACAGATTTGGGGGTGCTGCGCACCCCAACGGGGATAAATCCCCTCGCCACAGATAAATCCCCTCGCCACAGGTAAATCCTTCACTTCTGGTTTTAGTCGCTGTTCGTCCAGAACTTTCGAGGAAAGTGGCACGGGGCTGCTACACTGCGCGACATTTTGTTTTGCAGGCCAGTCCCGTGACCACCATCGCCACCGCTTTTAATACTCTGCCGCTGTCCGCCGCCATGCTGGCTAACCTCGAATCCCTCGGTTATGCCCAGATGACGCCGATCCAGGCGCAGAGCTTGCCGGTGATCCTCAAAGGGATGGATCTGATCGCTCAGGCCAAGACCGGCAGCGGCAAAACCGCCGCGTTCGGCATCGGTTTGCTGAACCCGATCAACCCGCGCTACTTCGGTTGCCAGGCGCTGGTGATCTGCCCGACGCGTGAGCTGGCCGACCAGGTCGCCAAGGAAATCCGTCGTCTGGCCCGTGCCGAAGACAACATCAAAGTCCTGACCCTGTGCGGCGGCGTGTCATTTGGCCCGCAGATCGCTTCGCTGGAGCACGGCGCGCACATCATCGTCGGCACCCCGGGCCGCATTCAGCAGCACCTGCGCAAAGGTTCGCTGGTGCTCGATGGCCTGAACACGCTGATCCTCGACGAAGCCGATCGCATGCTCGACATGGGCTTCTACGACGCCATCGAAGACATCATCGTCAAAACCCCGGAGCGTCGTCAGACCCTGCTGTTCTCCGCGACGTACCCGGTGGGCATCAAGCAACTGGCGTCGAAATTCATGCGTGACCCGCAAACGGTGAAAGCCGAAGCGTTCCACGATGACACGCAGATCGAGCAGCGCTTCTACGAGATTTCCCCGGAAGATCGCATGAGCGTGGTGACCAAGGTCCTGCACCACTTCCGCCCGGCGTCGTGCGTGGCGTTCTGCTTCACCAAGCAGCAAGTGCAAGAAACCGTTGATCACCTGACCGCCAAAGGCATTTCCGCCGTCGGCCTGCACGGCGATCTGGAACAGCGTGATCGCGATCAGGTGCTGGCGATGTTCGCCAACCGCAGTACTTCGGTATTGGTTGCCACCGACGTTGCCGCCCGTGGTCTGGACATCGATGCGCTGGACATGGTGATCAACGTCGAACTGGCGCGCGATTCGGAAATTCACATTCACCGCGTCGGCCGTACCGGTCGCGCTGGCGAGAAAGGCATCGCGATCAGCCTGGTGGCTCCGGGTGAAGCGCATCGCGCGCAGGCCATCGAACAGCTGCAAAAATCGCCGCTGAACTGGGATCAGGTCGATAACCTCAAGTCCCAGGGCCTCGCGCCGCTGCAGCCGCCGATGACCACGCTGTGCATCGGTGCTGGCCGTAAAGACAAAGTGCGTCCGGGCGACATTCTGGGTGCACTGACGGGTGATGCCGGTATTCCGGGCGCGCAGGTTGGCAAGATCGCGATCTTCGATTTCCAGGCTTATGTGGCTGTCGACCGCACCGTGGCCATGCAAGCGTTGCAGCGCCTGAACGACGGCAAGATCAAAGGCCGTTCGCTGCGCGTGCGTATCCTGTAACCGATCTGCTGGCCGACAGAGATCAAATGTGGGAGCGGGCTTGCTCGCGAAGTGGGAGTGTCAGACAACATCAATGTTGACTGATATACCGCTTTCGCGAGCAAGCCCGCTCCCACATTGGTCTTCGGTGAATTTTGAATTCTTTGTGAGGACACCGTTTTGCGCTCTACCGAAGTCGTGATCATTGGCGCTGGCGCCGCTGGGTTGATGTGTGCACTGACCGCCGCCGGGCGTGGGCGTCAGGTGTTGCTGCTCGACCACGCGAACAAGGCCGGCAAGAAAATCCTGATGTCGGGCGGTGGCCGCTGCAATTTCACCAACATGTACACCGAGCCGAGCAATTTCCTCTCGCAGAATGCGCACTTCTGCAAATCCGCACTGGCGCGTTACACCCAGTGGGATTTCATCGGCATGGTCGGCAAGCACGCCGTGCCGTATCACGAGAAAAAACTCGGCCAGTTGTTCTGCGATAACAAATCCAGCGACATCCTCGAAATGCTCCTCACCGAGTGCGATCAGGCCGGCGTCGAGTTGCACCTCGACACGTCGATCCAGACCATTGAGAAAGTAGAGAGCGGTTACCTGCTCGACACTACCCTCGGCCAGATCCAGTGCCAGTCGCTGGTGATCGCTACCGGCGGCCTGTCGATCCCGACGTTGGGCGCCACCGGTTTTGGTTATCAAGTGGCCAAGCAGTTCGGGCATGAGTTGCTGCCGACTCGCGCCGGCCTGGTGCCGTTCACCATCACCGATCAGCTCAAGGAATTGTGCACCGAGCTGTCCGGGACGTCGGTGGATTGTCTGGTCAGCTGCAATGATCAGAGCTTTCGCGAAAACATCCTGTTCACTCACCGCGGCCTCAGCGGCCCGGCGATTTTGCAGATCTCGTCGTTCTGGGAATCGGGCGATACAGTGGAGATCAACCTGCTGCCGGATCACGACGCGGCGAGCTGGCTGCAACAGCAAGTGGCCGAGCGTCCGAACAGTGAATTGAAAACTTTGCTGGGTGAGATTTTCACCAAGAAGATGGCCAATCTGCTGGCGGATAACTGGTTTGTCTCCAAGCCGATGAAGCAGTACACCCACGCAGAGCTGGCGGAAATCGCCGAGAAGCTGGGCAGCTGGAAAGTCGTGCCGGCGGGGACTGAAGGTTATCGCACGGCCGAAGTGACCCTCGGTGGCGTTGATACCCGCGAAGTGTCGTCCAAAACCATGGAATCGCTGAAAAGCCCTGGCCTGTATTTCATTGGCGAAGTGCTCGACGTCACCGGGCATCTGGGCGGCTTCAACTTCCAGTGGGCCTGGGCCTCCGGCTACGCCGCCGCGCAATACGCCTGACGACTACCGCTTTTTGTAGGAGCTGAGCTTGCTCGCGAAAGCGGTCTGACGGTCAGCACTTTTATTGAATGTGAGGCCGTCTTCGCGAGCAAGCTCAGCTCCTACAAGGGGTCGCGGGGCGATCAAGGAACACTTTTTGCTGTCAGATGTGATCGCCGCCATTGCGTCGGCGTCATTACTGGCTCAATTTAGCGGCATCGCCTCGGAAGGCCTTCGCACTTCATGTCCTCGACCTCGTTTCGTCAGTCTTTGCGGCGCCTGTGGGCGCTGGATAAATTCAGCTACAGCGTGCGGGTGTTCATCGCCCTGACCGGCAGCATGGCGCTGTGTTGGTATCAGGATGAAATGGGCCTGTTGATACCGTTGTTCCTCGGCATCATCGCCAGCGCCCTGGCCGAAACCGACGACAGTTGGCAGGGCCGCCTCAACGCCCTCGCCGTGACGCTGGTGTGTTTCAGCATCGCCGCGCTGTCGGTGGAATTGCTCTTCCCCTACCCCATCGTGTTTGCCATTGCCCTGGCGCTGGCGAGTTTCGGCCTGACCATGCTCGGTGCGCTCGGCGAGCGTTATGGGGCGATTGCTTCGGCGACGCTGATTCTGTCCGTGTACACGATGATCGGCGTGGATCAGCGCGGTGGCGCGGTCACCGATTTCTGGCACGAACCGATGCTGCTGGTCGCCGGTGCTGCGTGGTACGGCTTGCTCTCGGTGTTGTGGCAGGCGCTGTTTTCCAATCAGCCGGTGCAGCAAAGTCTGGCGCGACTGTTCCGCGAACTGGGCTTTTACCTGAAACTGAAATCCTCGTTGTTCGAGCCGATTAGGCAGATGGACGTCGAAGCGCGACGCTTGGAACTGGCCCAGCAAAACGGTCGCGTGGTGGCGGCGCTGAACAGTGCCAAGGAAATCATCCTGCACAGGGTCGGCAACGGTCGCCCCGGCTCGAAAGTCAGCCGCTACTTGAAGCTGTACTTCCTCGCGCAGGACATTCACGAACGCGCCAGTTCTTCGCACTATCCGTACAACGCCCTCGCTGATGCGTTTTTCCACAGCGACGTGCTGTTCCGCTGCCAACGCCTGTTGCGCCAGCAAGGCAAAGCTTGCCGAGCACTGGCCGAGTCGATCCAGTTGCGTCAGCCGTTCATCTACGACGCCAGTTTCGCCGAAGCCCTCAGCGACCTCGACGCGTCCCTCGAACACCTGCGCATCCAGAGCAACCCGGCCTGGCGCGGGCTGCTGCGCTCGCTGCGCGCACTGGCGGCCAACCTCGGCACCCTCGACCGCTTGCTCAGCGACGCGAGCAATCCCGATGCCTTGGCTGACGCGACCGACAGCAGCCTGCTCGACCGTTCACCACGCAATTTCAAAGATGTCTGGGTGCGCCTGCGCACACAACTGACGCCGACGTCGCTGCTGTTCCGTCATGCCCTGCGCCTGCCATTGGCACTGAGTATCGGCTACGGCATGGTGCATTTGATTCACCCGTCGCAAGGCTACTGGATCATTCTCACCACGCTGTTCGTCTGCCAGCCGAACTACGGCGCGACGCGGCGCAAACTCGGTCAGCGGATTTTCGGCACCGCCATCGGCCTGACCGTGGCGTGGGCGCTGTTCGATCTGTTCCCGAACCCGTTGGTGCAATCGTGTTTCGCCATCGCTGCCGGCGTGGTGTTCTTCACCAACCGCACCACCCGCTACACCTTGGCGACCGCCGCGATCACCATCATGGTGCTGTTCTGCTTCAATCAGGTCGGCGACGGTTACGGGCTGTTCCTGCCACGGCTGTTCGATACCTTGCTCGGCAGCTTGATTGCGGGGCTCGCGGTGTTCCTGTTCCTGCCGGACTGGCAGGGTCGACGCCTGAACAAAGTGCTGGCCAACACCCTGACCTGCAACAGCATCTATCTGCGGCAGATCATGCAGCAATACGCCGCAGGCAAAAGCGACGACCTCGCTTATCGTCTCGCCCGGCGCAATGCGCACAACGCCGATGCGGCGCTATCGACGACGCTGGCGAACATGCTCATGGAGCCGGGGCATTTCAGGAAGGAAGCGGATGTCGGTTTCCGCTTTCTGGTGTTGTCGCACACGTTGCTGAGTTATCTGTCAGGCCTGGGCGCGCATCGCGAGACCCAGTTGCCGGCGGAGGTGCGCGAACAGTTGATCGATGGGGCCGGGGTGAAACTGGCGGCAAGCATTGATGAAATTGCTCAGGGGCTGGCGAGTAAACAGCCGATTGCGATTCAGAGTGATGAAGAAGAAGCGCTGGCCAATGAGCTGGAGCAGATGGCCGATGAGATTGATGAAGGGCAGCGGTTGGTGCAGACGCAATTGGCGCTGATTTGCCGGCAGTTGGGGCCGTTGCGCACTTTGGCGGCGCACCTGATCAAGGACACCAGTGAGGTTAGTGCTGGCTGACAGAACCCTTCGCGAGCAGGCTCACTCCTACAGGGGAACGCATTCCAAATTGTAGGAGTGAGCCTGCTCGCGATAGGCCATTAGCCACACACAAAATTCTGGATCAGTCTTCACATCCCATGCTGCCTAAGCATCCGCTCATAACTCCCATCCGCCTTCATCGCCGCAATCGCCTTATCAAACCCCGCGACAATCTGCGCATGCTGCGGATTCTTCAAGCTGACCAAAATATGCAGGCTGTTCTCACTCAACGGCTTGGGCAAAAACTCCACGGAGTTGCGCACCTTGGCTGATTCCCGCGCCAGGTAATACTTCGCCACGTACTCATCTTCCAGCGTCAACTTGACCCGATCCGCCGCGAGCATGCGCACGGCCATGGCGAAGTTATGCACAGGGACTTTCTGCAACGCCGTGTCGGCATCGAACGGCGCTGAATAGGCATAACCGCGCACCACCGCAATCGGATAGGTGTGCAGTTGTTGCAAATTGGAATAGTCGAGTGGCGTGTCTTTGCGCTTGAGAAAGCGGATGCGGTTGAGCAGATATTCGCCGGAAAACTGCCCGAGTCTGGTGCGATCTTCGTTGTACCAAGCGTTGACCAACACGTCGTAACGCCCTTCGCCAACACCCATCAGCGCCCGTGCCCACGGCACTTGCTCGTAGCCGCTGGCATAACCGGCGCGGGCCAGCGCGGTGCTGACGATGTCGGTGGCCAGGCCGCCATTGACCAGCGTGTCGTCGGTAAAGGGCGGCCAGATATCAAACACCAGCCGCAGCTTGTCCGCTGCAGCGGTTTGAGCCAGCAGGAGCAGTCCGATCAACGCAAAGGCTCGATACACACGCGGCATGCTTGAAAATCCTTAGCGGGCGGGCTGCCCGGCCTGTTTTCAGTCAAAACCCCAAGGCCCCTTACCGGCAAAACCCAGGCACTAACAGTAGCTCAACGGAGCCAGTGCACAGCGCTCTCCAGCAGATTACACAAAGACGTGACGACCGCGAGAAAGGAATGATGGCATTTTGATCTTTGTCACAGACTCTTACGCCATGCAGACATCAAAGGCGTGGACGCTTAGTATCCGGACACACGTTCAAGGAGTCGGCAAATGAATATCGAGTGGATCTGCAAACATCACAGCGATCTGGGCAAGGAGCAGCTGTACGCCATTTTGAAGCTGCGCTCGGAAGTGTTCGTGGTCGAACAGAAATGTGCCTACCTGGATCCCGATGGTCAGGATCTGGCCGGCGACACCTGCCATTTGATGGGTTGGGCCGATGATCAACTGGTCGCCTATCTGCGCCTGCTGGATCCGGAATCCCAGGGCGGTGACGTGGTGATTGGCCGCGTGCTGACCTCAACGGAGGGACGCGGTAAAGGCCTGGGCCACGAGATGCTGGAAGAGGCGTTGAAACAAGCTGAGAAGAACTGGCCAGCGATACCGATCTATCTGTCGGCGCAGGCGCATTTGCAGGGGTATTACGGCAAGTACGGGTTTGTGGTGGCGGGTGAGGAATATCTGGAGGATGACATTCCACATATTGGAATGCGTCGCTCTTAAGGGCCCTTTCGCGAGCAAGCCCGCTCCCACACCTGGGATGCATTCCCCCTGTGGGAGCGGGCTTGCTCGCGAAGGCGTCAGCTCAGGCGCAACACACTTTACGGATATTCAAGCACAGCCTTGATCTGCCGCAAATTCCGCTCAATCCACCCCCGATCAATCGCCCCCCACTCGCGAATCCGATAACGCCCGGCATGGTTGCGTGCGCCCTCTTCTTGCTCGAATTCACAAATGATGTCCAGATCCGCCAACGCCGCGATCGTGTCCTGCGCCGTGCGCCGGGGCATGCCGGTCACTTCGGTCAGCGTCGGTACACTCGGCGCCAGGCCGCTGTCGATCAGGTACGCCACGTATAGGCGGCGATAGAAACTGCTTTTGGTCTTGCTGACGTCCATGCATGGGCCCATTAATTGGAAAATCAAAAGATCGCAGCCTGCGGCAGCTCCTACAGATCCCGCCACGTCAGGTACACGCGCAGATCAAACTCGATCTGGTGATACCCCGGCAGCATGTGCTCGCACAATTTATAAAACGCCTTGTTGTGATCCGACTCTTTGAAGTGCGCCAGTTCGTGCACGACGATCATTTTCAGAAAGTCCGGCGCGGCGTCCTTGAACAACGAGGCGATACGAATTTCTTTCTTCGATTTGAGCTTGCCGCCCTGCACCCGCGACACCGTGGTGTGTAGACCGAGGGCGCGGTGGGTCAGGTCGAGGCGGTTGTCGAACAGCACCTTGTCGATGGCCGGGGCGTTGCGCAGATATTCCTGCTTGAGATCCAGCGCGTAGCTGTACAACGCCTTGTCGCTCTGCACATCGTGCCGCCCCGGATAACGCTGGCTCAGGTAATCGCCCAAACGCCCTTCGGCGATCAGTTGGCGCACCTGATCCTGCAATTGCGCGGGATAGGCCTGGAGGTACTTCAACACGGTCATGGACGGGCGGCACGGTTCGAAAAAAAGGTGCGCCAGTGTAGCGAATTCAACCGGGCAGCGCGCTCCAGTCGAAAGGCTCGGCGAAGCTGGCGGCGTCTTCGGCGATCAACGGCCGCGCGACGAGGAAACCTTGCACGTACTCGCAGCCATGCGCCTGCAGCCATTGGTATTGCTCGATGGTTTCGACCCCTTCGGCGATCACCAGCAAACCGTACTGTTTGCACAGGTTGATCACCGTGCTCACCAGCGAAGCGTCGCGTGCAGAGTCGGGTAATCGAGCGATGAGGTGGCGATCGAGTTTAAGCGTGTCCAGCTCCAGATCACGCAGATGCGCCAGCGAACACGGGCCAGAACCGAAATCATCCAGCGCCACCCGCACACCGAGATTGCGCAACAAGCGCAGTTGCTTGCGGGTTTCGTCAGGGTTTTGCATCAAGGCTTCTTCGGTGACTTCAACTTCCAGTTGCCGAGGCTGCAGCGCATGGCGCTCCATGACCTGACGCAATTCAGTGACCAGGTTCGGCATGCTGAACTGGGTGTTGCTCAAACTCACACCAAGCACCAGATCTTCAGCGAACAAGGTTTCCCAGGCTTTGCGTTGGCCAGCGCCGCGATGATAAATCCAGCTGCCAAGCCGACTGATCAACCGCGCCTCTTCCAGCAACGGCAAAAACAGCCCTGGCGGGACATCGCCAACGCTCGGGTGCTGCCAGCGCAGCAGTGCTTCAAACCCACGGATCTGGCCAGTGTCGATGGCCACTTGCGGCTGATAAACCAGATTGAAATCACGGTTCTCGATGGCGGTGCGCACGCTTTCTTCAAGCATCAAGCGCGAACGGGCGCGGCCATTCATTTCGTGATCATAGAAGCGATATTGCTGACGACCGGCGCGTTTGGCTTCGTACATGGCAATGTCGGAGGCGCGCAGCAATCCGTCGAGGTTTGAGCCGCAGTCCGGGAACGTCGCGATGCCGATACTGGCGCCGAGGGCGATATCCAGTCCTTCGATTTGCTGGCAGATGGAAACGCGCTCGATGAGTTTCTCGGCAATCTTTGCCGCTTGCTCAGGGAATTCCAGATCCAGCAGTGCGGTGAATTCATCGCCGCCCATGCGCGCGAGGATATCGAACGGTCGCAGGCAAGCCTTCAACTGTTCAGAGACCCAGCGCAACACGCGGTCGCCAGCATCGTGACCCAGCGAATCGTTGACCCGTTTGAAGCCATCGAGATCCAGATACAGCAGCACCCAACTGCTGTCGCTGCGTTCCCCACGCAGCAGCAGGTTTTCAACGGTCTGGTAAAAACCTCGGCGATTGAGCAAACCGGTCAAAGGATCGGTAACCGCTTGGAATTCCAGTTGCTGATGAAGGTGACGTACGACCGACATGTCCAGCACGGTCACCACCATCGCGTGCTGCTCAGACGGCAGCGCAGCACATGAAAGTGCCACCGGCACCTGCTGGCCCGGCGCGGTGCGTAATAATGCGTCGTGCAGTCTTAGGGTTTCCCCGCGTTTGTAGCCGGCATAAAACTCGGAATCGGCCCACACGGGAATGTGCGGTTTCTGCAGATAGTCGAGAAACTCCTTACCTTCCAGCTCCGTTACTGGCGCGTTGAGCAGCCGGGAAATCGCCGGGTTGGCAAAACGGATCACGCCGTCCTCGCCCACCACCAAAATCCCTTCGGCAGCGTTATCCAATACCGAGGCATTAAAGGCTCGCGCCGCTTCCAGATCATGACTCAGACGCTGCAAGGCGCGGCGATTGCGCTGGTGTTCCAGCAACGCCTGCACCTTGGGCTTGAGAATCTGTGGGTCGAACGGTTTGAACAGGTAATCCACCGCACCACTGGCGTAACCCTTGATCACGGCATCCTGAGATTGCTCGTTGGCGGTGAGGAAAATAATTGGCGTAAGGCGCGTACGCTGACTGCCGCGCATCAGCCGCGCGACCTCGAAACCGTCCATACCCGGCATCTGCACATCGAGCAGTACCAGATCGACGTCGTGTTCCAGCAACAGACTGAGCGCCTCGAAACCGGAGGCGGCGGTGATGACCTGCCAGTCCTGACGCTGCAGCAACGCGCGCATGCTGATCAGGTTTTCAGGGTAATCATCAACAATCAATAGGACAGAGTTGCCTTCACCTGGCGGGGGTTGCGCGCATTCCATGCTGCTTCTCTTCTCGGGACTACAGGTCGGTTCCGGTAAAAACCGTACACATACTGAGCGTTCACTCTAGTCCGGGATCTGTAAAAGCAATAGCTGTCATCAGGCCATCATTTAACCAAACGTGCTATTTACCGACTAACGGTCACCGCTGCAGCCCCCGGAATCCGGGGAAGATGGCATTTCGACAGGATGTTGACGTCAATCATCTGCCAAACGGGCGTTAACAAAAAACGCCTCTACGCTTATAAAGGCCGCCCCCAAAAGGCGCGGGCTAGAGCTTCTGGCACCCGCGTTCAGGATGAACTGAGTGGAAGAACCGACATGATCGATCTCGCAACCTGGAACCTCAGCGTTCCCGTCGGCAGTCCGCCGTACACCGTCGAAACCTCAAAACTGGTGAATGGCTTCAAAGATCAGTACTTCCATTCCGACACCGGCACCTTGTTCTTCTGGTCACCGGTCACCGGCTCTAAAACCGAAAACGCCATCTATCCGCGCACTGAACTGCGCGAGACTTACAGCAATGGCACGCTGCGAAACTGGTACTACCCCGACGCCGACAACTTGCTGCGCGCGACGGTTACGGTCAACAAAGTGCCGAGCTCGGGCAAAATCGTGATCGGCCAGATTCATGCGTATGAAAGCCAGCGGCCAATGGTGAAACTTGAATATCAGTACAAGACCAAGACTGAAACCGGCAATCTCGTGATCAAAGTGCGCATGCACCCGGATGACAAAGAAAGCCGCGTTATTACTTTGGCCACCGGGATCAAACTGGATAACGAATTCAACTACCTCATCCACCTGAGCCCGGGCGGCGCGCTAGGCGTGAGTGCGGCCGGTTATCAATGGGATTCCCAGATCAGCGCGACGTGGCGGAATAAGCCGCTGTACTTCAAGGCCGGGGTTTACGTGCAAGACAACACCGGTTACACCAGCGAAGGCGGCCAGGTGACCTTCACCAAACTGGATATCGATCACGATAAATAACCCACCGAGCCCCCCCTGTGGGAGTTGGCTTGCCAACGATGATGGCCTCACAGAGACCTCCTATCCAACAGACCCCATCCGCTGCAATTGTAGGAGTGATCAGTCGCCTATTTGCTTCAGAAGTATAGCGAAATGTTATTAATAACTGTCATTTATGACAGGTGACGAGCCACCAATCTCAATCTAAATTCATCTGGCAACTTCAAAAGAGCTGGGCAGGAAAACAAACCTCCCTGTGCGGGCAATAGACCACTCAACATTCAGGAGTAATTAAATATGGGCACCACAGTTATCACTTCAGTAACAGGACGCAACTCCAACGAAGAGACTTTCATCACCGGGACCGGGCCTGCCAACACATATATTTTTGTAACTAAAGATGGTCATGGACATAAGTTTGGACATGGCGCGACAGATGCACGTGGGCGCTTCAATATTTCACTTGGGAAATTACAATCGGATATTTATGACTGGGTTGTTTGCGAATCGTCGGCTGACGGTCGGGTTGATGAGAGCAAAGGCTACTCTGCGAAGGTTCGCCAAGTCGTAGATGCCTCCTGAATATTTAAAGGGACAGACTTGTTTAGCCCAACAAAAAACCCGCCTCTCGGCGGGTTTCTTTAACAGGACAAACCAAACACTCAGTTAACCTTAGCGTTCAACTCACCTTTCAGATAACGCTGATACATCGCTTCCAGCGAGATCGGTTTGATCTTCGAAGCATTACCCGCAGTACCGAACGCTTCATAACGAGCGATACACACATCACGCATCGCCGTCACGGTCGCGCCGAAGAATTTACGTGGGTCGAATTCGCTCGGGTTGGTGGCCATCAGGCGACGCATCGCACCGGTGGATGCCAGACGCAGGTCGGTGTCGATGTTGACCTTGCGCACGCCGTATTTGATGCCTTCGACGATTTCTTCAACCGGTA
>NZ_JBIVJB010000075.1:0-7341 GCF_044750025.1 Pseudomonas sp. NPDC088885
CTCTATGTATGCGGCGCAGCCGCGTGATCAAGCATGCCCGTCAAGTGCGAACGACGCACCTGCGTAGGACGGTTAACACCTCTTCGCGATGGCGATTTTGGTTATCTGTTCAGGCGGATGATCCGTCGGTTGACCGATCACTGCCCTGAAAAAAGTGGCGCATTATGCAGACGTCAGCGGGGGATCGCCAGAGTCTGCACTGCTTTTATGATAGTTGAATGTCGCTTCAACCGAGTTCGACGATTTCGTAATCGTGGGTGATGGCCACGCCAGCGGCGCCGAGCATGATCGAGGCCGAGCAATATTTCTCGGCGGACAGCTCGATCGCGCGTTTGACCTGGGCTTCTTTCAAGCCACGGCCCTTGACCACGAAATGCATGTGAATCTTGGTGAACACTTTCGGATCTTCAGTCGCGCGCTCGGCTTCAAGAAAGGCTTCGCAGCTTTCGACGGCCTGACGCGACTTCTTCAGAATGCTGACCACGTCGAAATTGCTGCAACCGCCCACACCGAGCAGGAGCATTTCCATCGGGCGAACACCCAGGTTACGACCACCGGCGTCCGGCGGACCGTCCATCACCACGACATGACCGCTGCCGGATTCGCCGAGGAACATGGCTTCGCCAGCCCATTGGATGCGTGCCTTCATCGCCAAGACTCCACTGTAGAAAAAAGGGTCGCCAGCTTAGCACGGGCATTGTGCCGCCAGCGCGCGTCGTTCCTAGGACGGATGCGTCTACGACGTAGGTAATTTCTCGAATTTGCGACGAAGTGTCTGTTAAGCTGGCGCCAATTCGCTGGCGCCCATGCCAGCTGTGCAGCGACCGCCTTCAGCGCCTCATAAAAAAACCAAACATCACCGTGCAGTCTTTTCGGGATACAACCATGGTTGCTATTACCCCCACACCCAAAATCAAGAACCTCGACAAGCTGCTGATGCATTGTCAGCGCCGTCGTCATGCGGCCAAGAGCAACATCATCTGCGCCGGCGACCGTTCCGATACGTTGTATTTCATCATCAAGGGTTCGGTGACGATCCTGATCGAAGATGACGACGGTCGCGAAATGATCATCGCCTACCTGAACGCCGGGGATTTCTTCGGTGAACTGGGTCTGTTTGAACAGGCCGGGCAGGAGCAAGAACGCAGCGCCTGGGTGCGCGCCAAGGTTGAATGTGAGATCGCGGAAATCAGCTATACCAAGTTCCGCGAATTGTCGCAGCAGGATCCAGACATTCTTTACGTCCTCAGCGGACAAATCGCACAACGCCTGCGCAACACCACACGCAAGGTCGGCGATCTGGCGTTCTTTGATGTGACCGGTCGCGTAGCGCGTTGCCTGCTGGAGTTGTGCAAACAGCCAGACGCAATGACCCACCCGGACGGTATGCAGATCAAAGTGACGCGTCAGGAAATCGGCCGGATTGTCGGATGTTCGCGGGAGATGGTCGGTCGCGTGCTCAAGGATCTCGAGGAACGCAACCTGGTCGATGTGAAAGGCAAAACCATGGTGGTCTTCGGTACGCGCTAAGCGTACATCTGCGCCAGCATCAGACGAAACAGCTCATCGAGACGCGCCAAGGCCTGTGGCGCGTTGAATTTTTCATGCAAAGCGATGTGGCTTTGCGCCCTCACCCGCTGCTCCAGGCCGCACGCTTCATTGAAGCGATTGACCGCTGCAACCATCGATTCGCGCTCGTCATCCATCAGCATCGCCCCGTGCACCAGACCGACCGGACGCTGTCCGCCCTGACTCTGGCGCCAGCGCTGGGCGGTGCCGACCATTTTGCGACCGTCGAGATTGACGTTGAAACGACCGTCGCAGAATGCGCCGTCGATTTCGCCCAAGGAAGACGTGCCACCCAACTCATCGAGCAACTGACAGATCGGATCGCAGAGACGGTGGTAGCCGGTTTCGATGCGGTTCAGATCGCCTTCGCTGCGCGGTGGTGCGTAGACCAACGCGATGTTGATGGTGGCGGCGGATTGCGGGACGGGTTCGCCGCCGGTTTCACGCAGCAGGACTGGCCAGCCGGCGGCTGCGGAGACATCGCAGGCGTGGTCGAATGCGGGCAGACGGTTGAGGCGGCGTGGCATGACCAACGCGCGATCGCTGGGTTGCCAGAATAGAAGGCCGAATTCGGAGTCGCCGGCGCAGACCGAGGCCAGCAAGTCTTGTTCGGCCTGGAGGCCGGCTTCGATGGTCAGGGGGGTTGGCAGCGACATAACAGGCTCCGGCAACATAAGAATCTTCAGCGGTTTCGATGGCCCCTTCGCGAGCAGGCTCACTCCTACAAGGGGAACGCATTCCAAGTGTAGGAGTGAGCCTGCTCGCGAAAGGGTCGACTCGGTCTGAAGCGAATCAGTCGAGGGTCGAACCGCTGATCGAGGTGCCACGCTCCGGAAAGAACAGGCGCTGCAGTTCAGTGCCCGGGTTTTCCGCGCGCATGAACGCTTCGCCGACCAGGAACGAATACACGTCGCTGATTTCCATCAGCTCGACATCGGCACGGTTGAGGATTCCGCTCTCGGTGATCACCAACCGATCGCGCGGAATACGCGGCAACAGGTCGAGCGTCACTTCGAGGCTGACGTCGAAGGTGTGCAGGTTACGGTTGTTGACCCCGACCAGCGGCGTGTCGAGGGTTTTCAACGCGCGCTCCAGCTCATCGCCGTCGTGCACTTCAACCAACACATCGAGACCGACGCTTTTGGCGACAGCGGCCAGCTCGGCCATTTTCACGTCATCCAGGGCGGAGACGATCAACAGCACGCAGTCGGCGCCCAACGCGCGGGCTTCGACGATCTGGTACGGATCGATCATGAAGTCCTTGCGGATCACCGGCAGGCTGCACGCGGCACGCGCCTGTTGCAGATAAGCATCGGCGCCCTGGAAGTAATCGATGTCGGTCAGCACGGACAGGCAGGTCGCCCCGCCCTTCTCGTAGCTTTTGGCGATGTCGGCCGGAACAAAATTCTCGCGGATCACGCCTTTGCTCGGCGAAGCCTTTTTGATTTCGGCAATCACCGCTGGCTGCTTTTTCTTCGCTTGCGCCAGCAGCGCGTTGGCGAAACCACGGGGTGCATCGGCCGCCTTGGCCAGACTTTCCAGCTCGCTCAGGCTGACGCGGGCGCTACGCTCGGCAACTTCCTGAACTTTGCGGGCCAGAATGTTTTCCAGAACCGTCGGTACACTCATCCCTCATTCTCCACTCTGAATACCGCGGTAAAGGCACCCAGCTCCTCGAGTTTTTCCCGAGCGAGGCCGGTGTGCAAGGCGTCGTGAGCAAGCTCTACACCCTGTTTCAAACTGCTCGCCACGTCGGCGGCGTACAGCGCGGCACCGGCGTTGAGCACAATCATTTCGGCGGCTTTCTGGCCGTTCTCGGTTTTGCGCTTGCCGAGGGCATCGCGGATCAGCGCCAGCGATGCTTCCGGGCCGTCGACCGACAGACCATGCAGGCTCTGGCTCTTCATGCCGAGATCTTCCGGCTCGACCCAATACTCAGTGATTTCGTTGTTCTTCAGCTCGGCGACAAAGGTCGGCGCGGCGAGACTGAACTCGTCCAGACCGTCCTTCGAGTGCACCACCAGCACGTGCTTGCTGCCCAGACGCTGCAACACTTCGGCCAATGGCCGGCACAGTGCCTTGTTGAACACGCCCACTACCTGATGCTTAACACCGGCCGGATTCGTAAGCGGGCCGAGCATGTTGAACAACGTACGCAGACCGAGATCGCGGCGCGGGCCGGCGGCGTACTTCATGGCTTTGTGGTGGGTCTGGGCGAACATGAAGCCGATGCCGACGTTGTCGATGCAACGCGCAACCTGCACCGGCGTCAGGTTCAGATAAATGCCGGCGGCTTCGAGCAAGTCGGCGCTGCCGCTCTTGCCCGAGACCGCGCGGTTGCCGTGTTTGGCCACGGTGCAACCGGCAGCGGCGACGACGAACGAAGAAGCCGTCGACACGTTAAAGATGTTCGCACCGTCACCGCCGGTGCCGACCACATCGACCACGCCGTCGAGGGTTTTCAGTTCGACCTGATCGGCCAGCTCACGCATCACCGACACGGCGCCGACGATCTCGTCGATGCTTTCGCTTTTCATGCGCATGGCCATCATGAACGCGCCAATCTGCGCGTCGCTGCATTGGCCGGTCATGATTTCGCGCATCACATCGCGCATTTCATCGGTGCTGAGATCGAGGTGCTCGACGATACGGCTCAGGGCTGTCTTGATATTCATGGGAAGTCCTTAGCGCGTGCCGCCGGTTTGTTTGAGGAAGTTGGCAAACAGTTCATGGCCCTGTTCAGTCAGGATCGACTCAGGGTGAAACTGTACGCCCTCAATGTTCAGGGTCTTGTGACGCAGGCCCATGATTTCGTCGACCGATCCGTCATCGTGTTGCGTCCACGCGGTCAGTTCCAGGCAATCGGGCAAAGTATCGTGCTTGACGATCAGGGAGTGGTAGCGGGTGACTGTCAGCGGATGATTCAGGCCTTGGAAAACGCCCTTGTCCTCGTGGAATACCGGGCTAGTCTTACCGTGCATCACTTGGCGGGCGCGGACTACATTGCCGCCAAAAGCCTGGCCGATCGATTGGTGGCCAAGGCAGACACCGAGGATCGGCAGTTTGCCGGCGAAGTGCTTGATGGCTTCGATGGAGATGCCGGCTTCGGTCGGGGTGCAGGGGCCTGGGGAGACGACGATGCGCTCGGGTTTCAGCGCTTCGATTTCGGCGACGGTCAATTCGTCGTTGCGCACGACTTTCACCTCGGCACCCAGTTCGCCGAGGTATTGCACAACGTTGTAAGTAAAGGAGTCGTAGTTGTCGATCATCAGCAACATGGCGATTCGAACCTCTTGAATTCTGACTTGGAGACAGCCTTCAGATGACTTGCCCGCAGGGCGCTGCACGATGTCGGACGCGGGTAGACGCGTCGGCACAGCGGCATTTCAAACAGGCAAGGAAGGCAAAGCGATACAGATCCGGCGGGGCCGGCAGAAAAGATTCAGGCGCGCCAACGCCAGCGGGCGTGTGCCTTGATGACTTGATCCAGAAGTTTGCTGGTGATCAACACGGGGAAGGTCTCGTTCATACGTTCCGGCACAGTAACTTAGCTGGGCGGAGCGTGCAATATGGCCGGGGCTTTGGGGGTTAAATCTATAAGAGGGTTCGCGACCGATGGCAAAAGGCCGGAAGTTTTTGGTACTGTCGTTTCGTTCACCTACAACAATAAATAAACGGACTTGCTCATGATCAAACAGACGTTGTTTGTACCGCTGGCTGGATGCTTGCTCGCATTGGCCTGCGCCCAGGCGAATGCCGCCCCCAATCCTTACTCGAATTTCGTGGTGTTTGGCGACAGTCTCAACGATGCCGGCACCTTCCGCGACACCGGCGGCCCGGCCGGCGCTACCCAGCGCTACACCAACCGTACCGGGCCAATCTATCTGGACGGCAGCGGCGAATCCCGTGATCTGAACTCCACGCAATTGCTCGGTGGCCGACTCGGCTTCACCCCGGATCAGACCGCCTCTTCCAGCTCGCAAGTGCGCGTCGAAAACGGTCAGGTCGACGGCAACAACTGGGCGGTCGGCGGTTATCGCACCGACCAGATTCTCGATTCGATCACCACACAATCCGCCACCGGTGAACGCACTCGCACTGGTTATCTGCCCTCGAACGGCTTCCGCGCTGACCCGAATGCGCTGTATTACATTTCCGGCGGCGGTAACGACTTCCTCCAGGGCCGCATCCTCAGCCTGCCGCAAGCCAACGCCGGTGCCGATCGACTGGCTGACAGCGTGCAAGCGCTGCAATCGGCCGGTGCCAAATACGTGATGGTCTGGCTGCTACCTGACGTTGGTCTGACCCCGGCTATCAACGGCACGCCGCTGCAAGCGTTCAGCAGCCAGCTCGCCGCGCAATTCAACAGCCAGTTGGTCAGCCGTCTGCAAGGCATCAACGCGGAAATCATTCCGCTGAACATTCCGGTATTGCTGTCGGAAGTGTTCGCCGATCCGGGCCGTTTTGGTCTGGCCACTGATCAGAACCTCACCGCGACGTGCTTCAGCGGCAGCGGTTGCCCGGAAAACGCCCGTTACGGTATTAACAGTGCGACGCCGGATCCGACCAAGCTGATTTACAACGACGGCGTGCACCCGACAGAAGCCGGGCAGAAACTGATCTCCGACTACGCCTATTCCCTACTGGCCGCGCCATGGGAACTGACACTGTTGCCGGAAATGGCCCACGCCACCGTGCGTGCGCATCAGGATGAACTGCGCAGCCAATGGCAGGCGGATTGGGAAAACTGGCAAGCGGTCGGCCAATGGCGCGCGATTGTCTCCGCCGGTGGCCAGCATCTGGATGTCGACAGCCAAAGCAGCGGCGCCAGCGCCGACGGCAGCGGTTACAACCTCAATGTCGGGGGCAGCTATCGTCTGAATGACGCGTGGCGTGTCGGTGTGGCGGGTGGTTTCTACCGGCAGAATCTCGAAGCCGGGCATAACGACTCGGACTACAAACTCAATAGCTACATGGCCACCGCATTTGCCCAGTTCCAGCAGAATCGCTGGTGGGCTGACGCGGCGTTGACCGGCGGCAAACTCGACTACGACAACCTCAAGCGCAAGTTTGATCTGGGCGCCAGCGAAGGTGCGGAGAAAGGTGATACCGACGGCAGCCTCTGGGCGTTCAGCACGCGCATCGGTTACGACATTGCCCAGCCGGGCAGCGAATGGCATCTGTCGCCGTTCGTCAGCGCTGATTACGCCAGTGTTGATGTCGATGGTTATTCGGAGAAGAGCAACCGCGCTACAGCACTGACCTTCGATGACCAGACCCGCGATTCGAAACGTCTGGGTGTCGGTATTCAGGGCAAGTACAACTTCACCCCGCAAACGCAGGTGTTTGGTGAGTATGCGCATGAGCGCGAGTACGAAGACGACGTGCAGAAGGTCAATATCGCGCTGAATACCTTACCGGCGAATGACTTCAAACTTGAGGGTTATACGCCGCAGAGCCATTTGAACCGTTTGAGTTTGGGTGTTAGCCATAAGCTGACGGCGGATCTGGCGTTGCGTGGCGGGTATTCGTTCCGCAAGGATGATGACTTTACCCAGCAGGGTGTGAATGTTGGGGTGGTGTTGGATTTTTAAGCGGTAGATCGAAAGATCGCAGCCTGCGGCAGCTCCTACAGGGGGTTGTTGCAGGGCATGAAAAAAGCGGCGCCCTCAACAGGCGCCGCTTTTTTTATGGTGGAAAACATTAACCTGTGGCGAGGGAATTTATCCCCGTTGGGGTGCGAAGCAGCCCCTAAACCAAACACCGCGGGTA
>NZ_JBIVJB010000075.1:7437-24048 GCF_044750025.1 Pseudomonas sp. NPDC088885
GTGTATCAGGCAAACCGCATGTAATGGTTTTACGACTGCTGCGCAGCCGAACGGGGATAAATCCCCTCACCACAATGAATCTCCACACCACAGATACATCCCCCTTACCACATGGCCTCTCCCATAAGGGACCTGCGATCAGTCAGGGGGTTGTTCGGCCAGGGCAACGGCGCGGAACATGGCGCGGCGTTTGTTCAGGGTTTCTTCCCATTCTAGGTACAGGGCTTTTTTATGCCTGGTATTTTCTGGAGGATATTTACCTGTGGCGAGGGGATTTATCCCCGTTGGGGTGCGAAGCAGCCCCTAAACCAAACACCGCGGTGTATCAGGCAAACCGCATGTAATGGTTTTACGACTGCTGCGCAGCCGAACGGGGATAAATCCCCTCACCACAATGAATCTCCACACCACAGATAAATCCCCTTACCACACAAGGCCTCTCCCATAAGGGATCTGCGATCAGTCAGGGGTTTGTTCGGCCAGGGCCACGGCGCGGAACATCGCGCGGCGTTTGTTCAGGGTTTCTTCCCATTCAAGGGCCGGCACCGAGTCGGCGACGATGCCGCCGCCGGCCTGCACATGCAGTTCGCCGTTTTTGATCACTGCGGTGCGGATGGCAATCGCGGTGTCCATGTTGCCGTTCCAGGCGAAGTAACCGACCGCACCGCCATACACACCACGCTTGACCGGTTCCAGTTCGTCGATGATTTCCATCGCACGAATCTTCGGAGCGCCGGACAAGGTGCCCGCCGGCAGAATTGCCCGCAGTGCGTCCATCGCCGTCAGCCCTTCTTTCAACTGGCCTGTGACGTTGGAAACGATGTGCATCACGTTGGAATAACGCTCGATAACCATCTTCTCGGTGAGCTTCACCGAACCAATCTCCGAAACACGCCCCGTATCATTACGGCCCAAATCGATGAGCATCAAGTGCTCGGCGATCTCTTTGTCGTCCGACAGCAGGTCTTCTTCCAGCGCCAGATCGGCTTCTTCGGTCGCGCCACGTGGGCGAGTGCCGGCGATCGGGCGCACGGTGATCAGGTTGTCTTCAACGCGCACCAGCACTTCCGGCGAACTGCCGACGACGTGGAAGTCGCCGAAGTTGAAGAAGTACATGTACGGCGTCGGGTTGAAGCAACGCAGCGCGCGGTACAGATCGATTGGCGCAGCCTTGAAGTCGATCGACATGCGCTGCGACGGCACGACCTGCATGCAGTCACCGGCGAGGATGTATTCCTTGATGGTGTCGACGGCTTTTTCGTAATCGTCCTGAGTGAAACTCGAACGGAACACCGGATCAGCCGCTTGCTGCTTGCTGAAGTCCAGACCACGGCGCGGGGTGATTGGTTGACGCAGTTGCTCGAGCAATTCCTGCAAACGCGCCTGACCTTGTTCGAAGGCATCTTCCTGCGAAGGGTCAGCCAGCACGATCGCGTGCATCTTGCCGGCAAGGTTGTCGAACACCACGACGGCGTCGGACACCATCAGCAGAATGTCCGGCACGCCCAGCGGATCCGGATTCGGGCACTTGCCCAAGCGCTTCTCGACATAACGCACGCAGTCGTAACCGAAGTAACCGACCAGACCACCATTGAAGCGCGGCAGACCGGCGATAGTCGGCACGTTGTAGCGCGCCTTGAAGGTTTCGACGAAAGCCAGCGGGTCTTCAACGTCGTGGCTTTCGGTCTCAACGCCATCAACGGTGATGCTGACGTGATGGTCGTGAACGCGCATGACCGTGCGGCATGGCAGACCGATGATCGAGTAACGGCCCCACTTTTCACCGCCCTGCACCGACTCGAGCAGGTAGGAGTTGGGCTGGTCGGCCAGTTTGAGGTAGATCGACAGCGGCGTGTCGAAGTCGGCCAGGGTTTCGCAGGCCAACGGAATGCGGTTGTAGCCGTCAGCGGCCAAGCGCAGGAATTCTTCGCGGATCATAAGGTGCCTCGTGGTGTGAGGGGCAAATCAGTCAGGTATGCAAACGCGCCGGCAGGCCGGCCAGGAACAAGTCAGGCGCGCCAACGCCAGCGGGCCAGGGCCTTGATGACTTTCATCCAGAGTTTGCGAGTGACCACCACGATGGCGTTTCCAGAATGGGAGTGAGAAGCGTCGGGCAACGTTATCTCAGCGGCCGTAACGAGGCAACCGGGAATTAACTTGCGCAGATCGTCGATCACCAAGGCGGGCGATTCTTCGGCAATCGGCCGGCCATGGTTGTAGCCGTAACTCAACGCAACGCATTTGACCCCCGCCGCTTTCGCCGCCAGCACATCGCTGCGCGAGTCGCCGACGAACAACGATTGCGAGGCCGGGATGTTGGCCATTTTCATCACGAAGAACAGCGCCGCCGGATCAGGCTTCTTCTGCGGCAAGGTATCGCCGCCGATGATCCACTTGAAGTAGCGGCCGATCTTCATCTGATCCAGCAGCGGCGCGACGAAGCGCTCCGGCTTGTTGGTGATCAGCGCCATGGCCACGCCTTGCTTGTGCAGCCATTTGAGAGTGTCGCGTACGCCCGGATAGACCACGGTCAGCTCATGGCTGGCGCCATAAGCCTCCATGAACACTTCCAGCGCATGCTCGGCCTCGACGTCATCCACCGCCGAATGATCAATGCCACCGGCCAGCGCCCGACGCACCAGAACTGGCGCGCCGTTGCCGACCCATTCGCGCACCGCTTCGATGCCCGCTGGCTGGCGGCCGAGGGAGAGCAGCATGGTGTCCACCGCCGCTGCCAGGTCTGGAACCGAATCGATCAGCGTGCCATCCAGATCGAACATCACCAGCCGTGGCAGTTTGCCCGGGAACAGCTGCTCAAACCCGCTCATGGGCGCGCCAGCGCCAGTTCGGAACGCATCTTGTCGATGACTTCCTGGTAGTTCGGCGCGTTGAAGATTGCCGAGCCAGCGACAAAGGTGTCGGCGCCAGCCGCGGCGATTTCACGGATGTTGTTGACGTTGACGCCGCCGTCGATTTCCAGACGGATGTCACGGCCCGAAGCATCGATGATCGCCCGCGCTTCGCGCAGTTTGTCGAGGGTGCCGGGAATGAACTTCTGCCCGCCGAAACCCGGGTTGACGCTCATCAGCAAGACCATGTCGACCTTGTCGATCACGTACTTGAGTACGTCCAGCGGGGTCGCCGGGTTGAACACCAGACCGGATTTGCAGCCGCCTTCACGGATCAGCTGCAACGAGCGATCAACGTGCAGCGTGGCTTCCGGGTGGAAGGTGATATAGGTCGCGCCGGCTTCGATGAAGTCGCCGACGATGCGATCCACCGGGCTGACCATCAGGTGCGCGTCAATCGGCGCGGTGACGCCGTACTTGCGCAATGCCGCGCAAACCATCGGGCCGATGGTCAGGTTGGGTACGTAGTGATTGTCCATGACGTCGAAGTGAACGAAGTCGGCGCCAGCGGCGAGAACGTTGTCCACTTCCTCACCGAGGCGGGCGAAGTCGGCGGAGAGAATCGACGGAGCAATTACGAAGGGCTGCATGACGCACCTTTTCTGAGCTAAATCACGATGGCGCGCATTGTAGCCTCATGCTTGAGCGCGCGCACCGTGACCGCGATGATCAGTACGCCGCTCGGTAAATCTTCTCGATATCGACGGCGCTGAGTTTGCGCGGGTTGTTGCGCATCAAGCGCTCGATGCCCGCGGCTTCTGCGGCCATGGCCGGGATCGCTTCTTCCGGTACACCGAAACTGCGCAGGCCGGCAGGAATTTCCACCGCTGCGCACAGGTCGGTCATCGCCTGCACGGCTTTGTCCGCCGCCTCGGCTGCACTTAGATGAGCGGTCTTCACGCCCATGGCTTCGGCAATATCCTGCATGCGCTCCACGCAGGCCATCTTGTTCCAGGTCATGACATACGGCAGCAGCAAGGCATTGCTGACGCCATGGGCAATGTTGAAGCGCCCGCCCAGCGGATACGCCAGCGCATGCACCGCACCGACCCCGGCATTGCCGAACGCCATGCCGGCCATCAGGCTGGCAGTGGCCATGTCTTCGCGCGCTTGCAGGTTGGCGCCGTTGGCGTAGGCCTTGGGCAAGGCTTTGGCGATCAGCTTGATTGCGCCAATGGCCAGCGCGTCGGTGATCGGTGAGGCATTCACCGACAGATAGGATTCGATGGCGTGCACCAATGCGTCGACGCCACTGGCGGCGGTCACGCTGCGTGGGCAGGTCAGGGTCATTTGCGGGCTGACCAATGCGACGTCCGGCAAAAGATAGTCGCTGACGATGCCTTTCTTCAGTTGCGCGACTTTGTCGGAAAGGATGGCGACGTTGGTGACTTCGGAGCCGGTGCCGGCGGTAGTCGGGATGGCGATCAGCGGCGGGCCTTTGCGCGGCACCTGATCGACGCCGAACAGATCTTCCAGCGCACCGTGGTAACCGGCGTACGCGGCGACGCTTTTGGCGATGTCGATGGCACTGCCGCCACCGAGGCCGATCAAGCCGTCATGCCCGCCCTCGCGGTACACGCGCATGCAGTCTTCGACGATGGCGATTTCCGGGTCGGGCAGCACGCGGTCGAAAATCTCGTACTCGCGCCCACCCAATTGGCACAGCGCCAACTCGACGGTGCCGGATTTGACCAGCGCAGCGTCGGTGACGATCAGCGGGTTGTCGATGTCGAGGCGCGTGAGTTCGGCGGCCAATTGCTCGATGGCGGCGGCGCCGGTGATCAGTTTGTGAGCGATTTTGAACTGGGACAGACTCATCGTGCGCAGCCTCTTATAGGTGTGGGAGCTGGGCACAAGATTAGCTGGGGATTTGGGGTTGTCTGCTATTCAGGTGGTGAATGACCAACCCGAGAGCAACACCATCCATTGTGGGAGCGGGCTTGCTCGCGAATGCGGTGTGCCAGTCGGTGAAAATGTTGACTGACACTCCGTATTCGCGAGCAAGCCCGCTCCCACATTTTTGACCGCGTGCGGATTTAGACCTGAGCAGTGCGCAGTTTTTCGCTGCGGCCGCGTAGCCATTCCAGGGTCAGCAGCAGGATGACCGAGAACGCAATCAGCAACGTCGCAGCAGCCGCAATAGTCGGGCTGAGGTTCTCGCGAATCCCGCTGAACATCTGCCGAGGCAACGTCGCCTGCTCAGGCCCCGCGAGAAACAACGTCACCACCACCTCATCAAACGACGTCGCAAAGGCAAACAGCGCACCGGAGATCACCCCCGGCGCAATCAATGGCAAGGTCACCCGACGAAACGCGGTCAGCGGTGAAGCACCGAGACTTGCGGCAGCCCGCACCAGGTTGTGGTTAAAGCCCTGCAACGTCGCCGACACCGTGATGATCACAAACGGCACACCCAACACCGCATGCACGACGATCAATGAGAAAAAGCTGTTACCCAACCCCAACGGCGCAAAGAACAGATAACTCGCCACACCAATGATCACCACCGGCACCACCATCGGCGAAATCACCAGCGCCATTACCAGCGCTTTACCGGGGAAGTCACCGCGAGTCAGGCCAATCGCCGCCAGCGTACCGAAGATCATCGCCAGCACCGTCGCCGCCGGGGCAACGATGATGCTGTTCTTCAGCGCACGCATCCATTCCGCCGAGGCGAAGAAGTCGTGGTACCACTGCAGCGAGAAACCCTGCAGCGGATAGACCAGAAAACTGCCCGAGTTGAACGACAGCGGAATAATCACCAGCACCGGCAGAATCAGGAACAACAGAATCAGGCCGCAGAGGATCCGCAGGCTGTAGAACCACACCCGTTCAATGGGCGACATGTAAGGACTCAGCATCTCGAATTCCCCTTAGCTCAGGCGCAGGCGACTGGCGCCGACCAGCCAGCTATAAATCAGATAAAGCACCACGGTCGCCAACAGCAACAACCCGCCGAGTGCGGTGGCCATGCCCCAGTTGATGCTGGTGTTGGTGTAGAAGGCGACGAAGTAGCTGACCATTTGATCGTTGGGGCTGCCGAGCAGCGCCGGGGTGATGTAGTAGCCGATGGCGAGAATGAACACCAACAGGCACCCGGCGCCGACACCGGCGTAGGTCTGCGGGAAGTACACCCGCCAGAAACTGGCGAACGGGTGGCAGCCGAGGGAAATCGCCGCGCGCATGTAGGTTGGCGATATGCCTTTCATCACGCTGTAGATCGGCAGGATCATGAACGGCAGCAGGATGTGCACCATCGAGATGTACACGCCGGTGCGGTTGAACACCAGTTCCAGCGGTTTATCGATGATGCCCATGGCCATCAGCCCGCTGTTGATCAGCCCGCCGGATTGCAGCAGCACGATCCACGCAGCAACGCGCACCAGAATCGAGGTCCAGAACGGCAGCAGCACCAGAATCATCAGCAGATTGCTTTGCCGCGATGGCAGGTTCGCCAGCAGGTAGGCCAGTGGATAGGCGAGCAGCAGGCAGATCACGGTAATCACCAGGCCCATCCAGAACGTGCGGGCGAAAATGTCGAGGTAGATCGCCTGATCCGGGGTGGCCGGGGCGATTTCGCCGAGGTCGTCGATGCGGTGATCGACGGACGCCAGCAAGTAATAAGGCGTGATGCTGCTGGTGTTGCGTTTCACCGCTTGCCAGTAAGCCGGGTCGCCCCAACGTTCGTCGAGTGCTTCCAGCGCTTCTTTATAAGAGGCCGGTTCGCTGGCGAAAGGCAGCGCCCGGGCGGTTTTGGTCAGCAGGCTGCGATAGCCGGCCAACTCCATGTTCAAGCGCTTGGACAGATCGCCCAGCGTCTGGTTTTTGCGCGCTTCGGCGAGGTCTTCGCTGGCGGCTTTGTAGACCGGTTCAGCGGGCAGGCCGCGGCCGTCCCAACTGGCGATGGCCGCCACGGTGCGCGGCATGCCGCCGACCACTTCGGGGTTGCCGACGCTTTTGTAGAGCAGCGCCACGATCGGCACCAGAAACACCAGCAACAGAAACAGCACCAACGGCGCAATCAGCGCTTGAGCCTTCCAGCGGTTGACCCGCTCGGCGCGCTTGAGCTTCTGCTTCAAGGTGGGGCTGTTGCCCTCGTTCAGGGGAACGGCGATGGCCATGACGTACTCCGCAAATCTTTGATCGTTACAGAGGTGGTGAACCACCTCGAACTTTAGCTACTGATCGTTCCCACGCTCTGCGTGGGCACGCATCCAGTGACGCTCTGCGTCACACGAGGACGCGGAGCGTCCCGGGCGGCATTCCCACGCAGAGCGTGGGAACGATCATCTGGTACACCGTCGGCCCGTGTGACGTGCTTATTTCGCAGCCCAGGAGTTGAAGCGCTGCTCCAGTTGCTCGCCGTTGTCAGCCCAGAAGCTGACGTCGATCTGCACCTGGTTGGCGATGTTTTCCGGGGTGGTCGGCATGTCTTTCAGGACGTCCTTGGCCAGCAGCGGCACGGCCTGGGTGTTGGCCGGGCCGTAGGCGATGTTTTCCGAGTAGGTCTTCTGCTGCTGCGGTTGTACCGAGTAAGCGATGAACTTCTTCGCCGCTTCGGCACGCTTGGCGTCCAGACCTTTCGGGATGGCCCAGGCGTCGAAGTCGTAGATGCCGCCGTTCCACACCACTTTCAGGTTGGATTCTTTCTGCACGGCAGCGATGCGACCGTTGTAAGCCGAGCTCATCACCACGTCACCGGAAGCGAGGTACTGCGGCGGTTGCGCACCGGCTTCCCACCACTGGATGCTCGGCTTCAGCTCATCAAGCTTCTTGAACGCGCGATCCTGACCATCCTTGCTCGCCAGCACTTTGTAGACGTCTTTCGGCGCCACGCCATCGGCCATCAAGGCGAATTCGAGGGTGTATTTGGCGCCTTTACGCAGGCCACGTTTGCCCGGGAACTGCTTGGTGTCCCAGAAATCCGCCCAGCTGGTCGGCGCGGTTTTCAGCTTGTCGGCGTTGTAAGCCAGCACGGTCGACCACACAAAGAAACCTACGCCGCACGGCTGAATCGCGCCTTTAACGTAGTCTTCGGATTTGCCGAACAGCGCCGGGTCGAGTTGTTCGAACATGTCTTCATCGCAACCACGGGACAGTTCTGGCGATTCAACTTCGACCAGGTCCCACGACACGCTCTTGGTGTCGACCATGGCTTTGACCTTGGCCATTTCGCCGTTGTACTCGCCAGCGACGATCTTGCCGTTGCCCGCTGCTTCCCACGGTGCATAGAAGGCTTTGACTTGCGCCGCCTTGTTCGCCCCGCCAAACGACACCACGGTCAAATCCGGGCCAGCGGCCATTGCGCTGGCCGCACCCATCAGGCCCAGGGTCAGGGCGGTGAACTTCAGGGATCTCAACATTTATTGTTCTCTCCACGTGCAGGGTTGGTGTTGGTATTGCCGGGGCGATTAATGCGCCTCTAGAAGTGGATCAAGCGCGCGAACGTGCTCGACCTGCCAGCCAAGCGGTACCACGTCACCGACGGCGAGCGCGGGATCGAGCTCGGCAATCGGTTGTTTCACGAAGAAGTCGGTCTTGCCGCAGACTTCCAGGCGCACCCGGACGTGGTCGCCCAGATAGATGAATTCCGCCACCCTCCCTGAGAAGCGGTTAACGCATTGATCGCTCGACCCGTTGAGGCTGACGCGCTCCGGACGGATTGACAGGGTCACCGGTTCGCCGGTTTTGCCGACGTTGACCGCCAGTGCCTCGACCTTTTCGCCACGGCCCAACTCGACCACGCAACGCTCGCCGCTCTGGCTGAGCAGACGGCCGTTGAGGCGGTTGTTCTCACCGATGAAATTAGCGACGAAGGTGTTTTTCGGTTCTTCGTAGAGGCTGCGCGGCGGAGCAATCTGCTGGATTTCGCCCTGATGAAAGACCGCGACGCGGTCAGACATGGTCAGCGCTTCACCCTGATCGTGGGTCACGTAGACCACGGTCACGCCGAGGCGCTGGTGCAGGTGTTTGATTTCCATCTGCATGTGTTCGCGCAGTTGTTTGTCGAGGGCGCCGAGGGGTTCGTCCATCAACACCAGTTGCGGTTCGAACACCAGCGCGCGAGCCAATGCCACACGTTGCTGCTGACCACCGGACAACTGCGCCGGGTAGCGCGAGGCGAATGCATCAAGCTGCACCATGCTCAGGACTTTCTTGACCTTGTCGTTGACGTCGCTCTTGTTCAGGCCGCGCACGCTCAGCGGGAAGGCGAGGTTTTCGGCGACGGTCATGTGCGGGAACAGCGCGTAATTCTGAAAGACCATGCCGATGTCGCGTTTGTGCGGCGGCACGTTATTGATCGAACGCCCGGCCAGCAGAATCTCGCCGGCAGTCGGCGTTTCGAAACCGGCGAGCATCATCAGGCTGGTGGTTTTCCCGGAACCGGATGGCCCGAGCAGGGTGAGGAATTCGCCTTTGCGAATGTCCAGGTTGAGGTCTTTGACGATCAGGTTCTCGCCGTCGTAGCTCTTCTGCACTCCACGAAAGCTGACCAGCACATCACTGGCCCCTGCGTTTGAATCGACCTGGCTCATACCCACACCTTTGTTGTTGATGACTGCTTGTGGATTAAGCCTAGTGGTTGCTGACAGGCACGCAAATCGGGGCGCAGGAGAGAATCGCCTCAGCCGGATGGAAGGTTGGGGGTAGGGATTGCCCTACAAGGATGGCGCTAACGGATACGGCAGTGGCAAGGGACAAGCTGCGAGCCGCAAGCAAAGGCAAAAACGCGTGTCGCTTAGGGATATGCGCACAATCAGGATCCAAAGCAGATCCCTTGTGGGAGCGAGCCTGCTCGCGAATGCGGTGGGTCATTCAGCTTATTCAGTGACTGATACACCACTTTCGCGAGCAGGCTCGCTCCCACAGGGGAACAGTGCTGATCAGAGGAGTTTGTGTTCCATCGCGTATTTGACCAGTTCGGCCAGCGAGGTGATGTTGAGCTTTTGCATCAGCCGCGCCTTGTGAGTGCTGATGGTTTTGCTGCTCAGCGCCAGTTGCTGGGCAATGTCGTTGACGTTGGCGCCTTGGGCCAGGCGCTCGAACACTGAAAACTCACGCTCGGACAGCAACGAATGCAGCGGCCGCGCATCGGTCAGGCCGACTTCAAAAACCATACGATCCGCCAGATCCGGGTCGATATAACGCCCACCCGCCGCGACCTTGCGGATCGCCGTGAGCAACAGCGCCGGATCGCTGTCCTTGGTTGCGTAGCCAGCCGCGCCGACCTTCAGCGCGCGAGCAGCCATTTGCGCTTCGTCGTGCATCGACAGCACCAGAATCGCCGGCGGATTGTTCAGTGCACGAATCCGTGGGATCGCTTCGAGGCCGTTGACCCCGGGCATGGAGATGTCGAGCAGCACCACTTCGCACGGCACATGGCGCAGGGTTTCCAGCAGTTGTTCGCCATTACTCGCCTCGCCCACCACTTGCAGATCCTTGGCCAGGCCGATCAATTGCTTGATGCCCTCACGGACGATGGTGTGGTCTTCGGCTACCAGTACACGGATCACTTGCACTCTCCTCGGTTGTTGTTTTTAAGGGCAAAAGATCGCAGCCTGCGGCAGCTCCTACATTGATCGCACTCCCCCTGTAGGAGCTGCCGAAGGCTGCGATCTTTTAGCGATCCAGCGGCACCCACACTTTAAGACTAGTACCCTCCCCCGGTTCACTTTCCAGCACCAACCGCCCACCCATGATCAGCACCCGCTCGCGCATGCCGACCAAACCAAACGAAGTCGGCCTACCGGTAGCGGCGACAAATCCTACGCCATCATCGGCGACTGTCAGGCACAACTCATCGCCCTCCAGCGCCAGCGTCAGTTCCACAGTATGCGCCTGAGCATGACGCATCACGTTGGTCAGCGCTTCCTGCAAAATCCGGAACAACCCGATCGCCTTGGCATCACTCAGCGCCGGCAGATTCTCCGGCACCTGCACCAGACAGGGAATCTGCGTCCGCGCTTCAAATCGCCGCGCCTGCCATTCAATTGCCGAGGCGATCCCGGCATCAAGAATCGGTGGCCGCAGCGCCGTCGCCACATCGCGCACCAATTGGAACAACTGGGCGATCAGGCGCTTCATGCTGTTGAGCCGTTCGTTCAAACCGGGGTCGAGTTGCGCGTAGGCCAATTCGCACATCGATGTCTCCAGTTTCAGCACCGTGAGCATCTGCCCCAATTCATCGTGCACTTCGCGGGCAATGCGCGCCTTCTCTTCTTCGCGCACGCTTTCAAGGTGCGCCGACAGTTCGCGCAGCTGTTCACGAGAATCGGCCAGTTCCAGTTCGATGCGTTTGCTCTCGGTGATGTCCCAGACGATGCCGTCCCAGACGTACGCGCCATCCTCCAGTTGCCGGGTGATCGCCTTGATTTCGGCCCAGCGCTGCTGGCCCTGTCGCGTAACAATTCTGCCCTGCCACGACCAGTCGCTGTCGGTGTCCAGCGCTTGATCCTGGGTGCGGTGATAACTGGCCTTGTCGTCCGGGTGCACCAGACTGCGCAGGCCCATGTCGCGATGGGCGATGGCGGCCGGCGCGTAGCCAACCAGACTTTCGCTACCCTCGCTGATGTAGGCAAAGTCGATCTGCCCGGTCACCGGCGCGCGCTCCAGCCGGAACACCAATCCCGGCACGTTGGCGGCGATGCCTTGCAGCCGCGCCTCACTTTCCTGCAACGCGGCCAGTGCGCGACGGCGGTCGGTGACGTCGGTGAGGTAGACCACCAGGTATTCGCTGTCGCGAAAACGCAGAAAACTCAGCGACACATCCGCTGGCAAAATACTGCCGTCGGCACGCACGCAACTGGTTTCAAAACTCAACGGCCCTTCCTCGCTCGCTCGCGCACGCTTCCAGAGATTGAGCCAGCGATCCATGTGCAGACCCGGTTCGAAGTCGATCAACGGCCGCTCGATCAACCCGCCCGAGGGATAACCGAGCATGTTTTCCGCCGCGCGATTGGCGTAGCGCACATGGCTGTCCCAGTTGACCCAGAGGATGCCGACGGTGCTTTGATCGATGGAAAACTGCGTCAGCCGCAGCGCTTCTTCGCTGGCGGCGCGCAAGGCTATGTCTTCTCTAGCGGCAAGCAAGCGTTGCTCGAGGCTGTGCTGCTGGCGCCGCTGCCAGAACACGATGGCCACGCAACTGAGCAACATAACCGCAAACAACAGCGCGAGGTTTTGCCAGAAGCCCGGCGACTCCGAGAATCGCGGATATTTCGGTTGCAGCCATTGATTGTGCAGGCGCTCCAGATCTTTCGCCGGGATCGCGCGCAAAGCGCTTTGGACGATGCCGGCCAGTTCCGGCCAATCCCGTCGCGAAGCAACCCGCAACAATTGCGGCAGACCGATATCGCCAACCACCACCAGTTCGGCAAATTCCGGCTCTACCGACAATCGCCCAAGTTGCGCTTCATCGACCACCGCGTAAGACGCCTGCTGACTCAGCAACAATTGCAGTGCCTGACGTTCCAGCGGCACGCCTTGCAGGTTGAGATGGGGATAGTTGCCGCGCAGATAATCGGCAGTCGCGCTGGGCATGCGCACGGCGACGCGGGTCTGGCTGTCGAGTTTTTCCAGATCGATCGTGCCGCTGGCTTTTTGATCGCTGACCACCAGTTGCGGCACGCGCATGTACGGATCGGAAAATTGCCAGAGACGCAGCGCGCTCGGGGTTTGCATCAGGCCGGGGGCGATGTCGATTTCACCTTCGCGCACCGCCGCTTCCAGTTGCGCGAGGTCTTGAAAGTTGCGCCAGCTCAGTTCGACATTGAGCACCTTGGCCAACGACTTCATCAACTCGACATTGGCTCCGGACAGCTTCTGCAAACGCCGGTCGTATTGTGCAAACGGCGCCTGCAACACCAGACCGACGCGCAGCTCATGGTGTTGCGCCAGCCATTGCTGCTGGCCCGCCGACAATTGCGCAGCGTGCGCCGGTGAGTCAGGCACCGCCCAGGCAATCAAGGGAAAGCACAACCAGCCGATAAACCAGAGGCAGCAAAATCGCTTCATTGAAGTCTCATACACTGACAAATTCTGACCAACCCATTAGGCTGCCGGGATACATTTCTGGCCTGGAATAACCGATGCCCTCTGTCTACCGCCTGGCAATGCCAGCATTGTGCCTGTCGCTGATCCTGCCTTGTGCGTTTTCCGTCGAAGCCGCCGATCCGGCGCCTGCCGCCTCGGCGGAAAAACCTGCCGAAGCGAAACCCGTCGAACGCCAGCCACTGCTTGAGCGTAGTCAGGAAGAAGCCGCCGCACTCGGCCGTACGGTTCCGGCGCAAGAGCAGCAACAGTTGCAGGCCGGCAGCGACACCTTCCTCGCCCTGTGGAAAACCGCCAACACCGCCGAACCCAAGGGCGCGGTGATTATCATCCCCGGCGCCGGCGAAACCGCTGACTGGCCGCAAGCAATCGGCCCGTTGCGGCAGAAATTGCCCGACGCCAAGTGGAGCAGCCTGAGTATCACCCTGCCCGATCTGCAAAGCGATGCCATCGCACCGCGCGTCGTCGAGCCCGCCGCCGCGCCGAAAGCGCCGGAAACCGGCAGCAAGGATGCCACCACCGCGCAGCCGATCGAGCAGGCGGCCGGCGGTGAAGCCGAGGTCGCCGATCAAGTTGCGGCCGACACTGTGGAAGAACAGGAAAAGGCTGACGGCGAGCGCATCTTCGCCCGCATCGACGCGGCCATTGCCTATGCCGAACAGCAGAGCGCGCGCAGCATTGTCGTGCTCGGGCATGGCACCGGGGCTTATTGGGCGGCGCGTTATCTCAGCGAGAAGCAGACTGCGCAGGTGGAGAAGTTTGTGATGGTCGATGCGCAGACACCGGCCAAAGCCAAACCGGCATTGGCGGAACTGACACCGACATTGGAATTGCCGACCGCAGATATTTTCTACATGGACAAGGCGCTGGATCGCAATGCGGCGCTGGAGCGTATGCAGGCGAGCAAGCGGTTGAAGACTTCGGCGTTTAGCCAGGTGGCATTGCAGGCGTTGCCGGATAAAAAGGCTGAGCAGGAACAGTTGGTCCGCCGGGTGCGCGGCTGGTTGAATCCGCAGAACACCGACTGATCGATAGACCGAGTTGTCTCATTCGCGAGCAAGCCCGCTCCCACAATGGATTGGGTACCCTGATCCAATGTGGGAGCGAGCCTGCTCGCGAAGGGGCCATCACTGGCCATACACCTCTAACGGCTAACGAAAATCCCGCCGCTCACGAATCAATGTGTAGGCATTGTGCAACTCACGCGTACGCTCGGTCGCCTCACGCACCTGCGCCGTCGTCGCGCCCGTGCCGGCAATCTTGTCCGGGTGATGCCGACTCAACAGCCGCCGGTACGCCCGCTTGATCTGCGCCGGTTCGCTATTGGCCGACACCCCGAGCAAACGCATCGCCTCCTGATAACTCACAGCCGCACTGACAATCGGCCGCTTGCCGGGCTCGTAATCACTGGCCAGCGCCTGCACCTGCTGCACTGTCCAGCCCAGCCACTTGCCCCACTGCGCCAACAATTCACGTTCGCTGACACCGGCGCGACCATCGGCCCAGACCATCCGCCAACAGGCGCGCAAGACACCTTCGGCCGCATGCGGCTGGCCGCTGAGTCGACGCAGGTACCCGCGCAGACTGTCGTTACCCGACTTGCCGCGATTGAACGCGGCAATCGCCCGACGCATTGCCGGATCACTCATTTCCAGCGCACGCATTTCGTTGCGCGCCTGCTGGATATGCCCGTCAGTGACGCGCCCATCACTTTTGGCCAGACGCCCGAGCAGCACAAACAACAATTCGTCGTTGCGCAACATCGGTCGACCGCCGAGTTTTTCGCGCAAATGCCCCCAGCTCTGCAAGTGCAGACGCCGATCCAGCGCCTGCCCCAACAATGCCCCAAGCATGGCCCCCGGAATGCTGGCGATCGCAAAACCCGCTCCGGCTCCAATCAGAGTCCCTGGCCACAACATGTCAGCGACTCGCTTCTATCAAGGTTTCAGCTTCAGCGAGGCGCTCGTGGGTGCCGACATCCACCCAGTGACCTTTCAGGCGTTCGCCAGTGACTTCGCCTTCGGCCATGGCTTTACGCAGCAGCGGCGCGAGTTTGAAGGCGCCGTCCGTGCAACCGTCGAACAGTTGCGGATGCAGTACCGCGATGCCGCTGTAGGTCAAAGTCGCAGCATTAGCCTGGCCGTCGATCACCTGCCCATCGACCAGAGAAAAGTCTCCAGTCGGGTGATGCGCCGGGTTGTCCGCCAGCACCAGATGCGCCAGACCGTTGATCGGCTGGTGCAGCACGCTGAAGTCGTAATCCGTCCAGATATCACCGTTGACCACCAGAAACGCATCGTCACCGAGCAACGGCAGCGCGCGGAAAATCCCGCCGCCGGTTTCCAGCGGTTCACCTTCCGGCGAGTACTGGATGCTCAGACCGAATTGCGAACCGTCACCGAGGTAATCCTCGATCTGCTGACCGAGCCAGGCGTGGTTGATC
Source organism: Pseudomonas sp. NPDC088885 (assembly GCF_044750025.1). NCBI lineage: Bacteria > Pseudomonadati > Pseudomonadota > Gammaproteobacteria > Pseudomonadales > Pseudomonadaceae > Pseudomonas > Pseudomonas sp. NPDC088885. Next base: position 22,840 of record NZ_JBIVJB010000075.1, read on the forward strand.
ACGATTTCGTTGAAACCGGCGGCCGCGAGGGCGCGCAGGTGGTATTCGATCAAGGGCACGCCGCCGGCGCGCACCAGCGGTTTAGGAGTGGTCAGGGTCAGCGGGCGCATGCGCTCGCCTTTGCCTGCCGCCAGAATCATTGCCTTCATGCTGTGGCTCCACCCCGCAGGCTGGTGAACAGCGCTTGCAACTCGGCCAGTTCCGGACGACGGGCGATCACTGCTTCTATATAGGAGAAGAAGCGCGGCACGTCGGCCAGGTAACGCGGCTTGCCATCGCGGTGACAGATGCGCGCGAAGATGCCGATGACTTTCAAGTGACGCTGCACGCCCATCAGGTCGCTCGCGCGCAGGAAGTCTTCGAAGTTCGACTGCACCGGGATATTCAATGCCGAGGCTTGCTGCCAGTAATTTTCCAGCCAGCCGCGCACACGTTCTTCAGGCCAGCTGAGGAACGCATCCTTGAACAGGCAGGTGACGTCGTAGGTGACCGGGCCGTAGACCGCGTCCTGAAAATCCAGCACACCGGGATTCGGCTCGCTGAGCATCAGGTTGCGCGGCATGTAGTCGCGGTGCACCAACACTTTCGGCTGAGCCAGGGCGCTGTCGATCAACAGATCGCTGATCTGCTGCCACTGTTGTTGCTGAGTCGAATCGAATTCGACGCCGAGCTCACGTTTCACGTACCACTCGGGGAACAGTTCCAGCTCACGGCGCAGCAAGGCAACGTCATAACTCGGCAGTGGCGCGACCATCGGCAACTGCTGAAAAGCCAGCAGTGCTTGCAGGGCATCGCTGAATAATGCGTCGGCATTTTCGCCATCGATCACGTCGAGATAGGTCTTGTTACCCAAGTCATTAAGCAAAAGAAAACCGCGCTCGAGGTCTTCTGCGTAAATTTTCGGCACATTTATTCCGGATTTCGCCAGCAAAAAAGCGATATCCACGAACGGTTTGCAGTTTTCCTGGGGTGGCGGAGCGTCCATGACGACAAAGCTTTTGCCCTCGCCTTCCCAACGGAAGTAACGGCGGAAACTCGCGTCGCTGCTGGCCGCAGTCAACGTGGCCGGGGGCACAGCGCCCCAACCCTGATCTGCAAAGAGGATTGCCAGCTGTTCATCGAGCCAAACTTTCAGGTGTTGCAAGCGTACATCTTGGTCAGGCATTGCAAGGGTCTCCGACGGCGCTAGCCGTCAAGCGGGTCATGCTT
>NZ_JBIVJB010000076.1:0-23955 GCF_044750025.1 Pseudomonas sp. NPDC088885
GGTTCGCTGTCGGCGTCCGGGCGCTGTAGCACCAGGATGTGGCAATGCTGGAGCAACTCTTCCCAGCGATGCCAAGTGGGCAGGCCGCAAAATGCGTCCCAGCCCAAAAGCAGAAAAACCTGGGTCTCGGCGGGCATTTCGGCGCGCATCAACTCCAGGGTATCAATAGTCCAGGACGGCTTGTCCCGCTGTAACTCACGGGCGTCCACCACCAGTGGCGGCACGCCGGCCACTGCGCATTCAACCATCGCCAGCCGATCCTGCGCCGACACCTGCGGCATGCCGCGATGCGGTGGCCGCGCGTTCGGCATCAAGCGCAACTCGTCGAGCGCCAGCGCTTCGGCGACTTCCAGCCCACCGCGCAAATGGCCGATGTGCACCGGGTCGAACGTGCCGCCCAGAACGCCAATGCGTTGAGGTCGAACGTCTTTGCCGGCGGGCACCGTGGTCAGGTCGAGGTCGGTCAAGTCAGACCGTCGCCTGGCCGCGCAACTGGCCATCACCGACCACGATGTACTTCTCGCAGGTCAGTCCTTCGAGGCCCACCGGGCCGCGGGCGTGCAGCTTATCAGTAGAAATGCCGATCTCGGCACCCAATCCGTATTCAAATCCATCGGCGAAGCACGTCGGGGTGTTGATCATCACCGACGCCGAGTCGACTTCCGCCACAAACCGACGGGTGTCGGCGAGGTTTTCGCTGACGATCGAGTCGGTGTGATGCGAGCCGTAATGGTTGATATGTTCAATTGCCTGATCCAGCCCGTCGACCACGCGGATCGACAAAATCGGCGCCAGATATTCAGTGTTCCAGTCTTCTTCGCTGGCCGCGACCGCTTCGATGATTGCCCGGGCGCGCTCGCAGCCACGCAGTTCGACGCCTTTTTCGCGGAACTGGGCGGCCATCGCCGGCAGGAAATCCTTGGCAACAGTGTGATCGACCAGCAACGTCTCCATCGCACCGCAAATACCGTAACGATAAGTCTTGGCGTTGAAGGCAATGCGCTGGGCTTTCGCCAGATCGGCGTGGGCACTCACGTAAACATGGCAGATGCCGTCCAGGTGTTTGATCACCGGCACACGGGCATCGCGGCTGATGCGTTCGATCAGGCCACGGCCACCGCGCGGCACGATCACGTCGACGTACTCAGGCATGGTGATCATCGCGCCAACGGCGGCACGGTCGGTGGTTTCGACCACTTGCACCACGGCGGCGGGCAGTTCGGCCTCGGCAAGACCGCGCTGAATGCACGCGGCAATCGCCCGGTTGGAGTGAATCGCTTCGGAGCCACCACGCAGAATCGTCGCATTCCCGGACTTCAGGCACAGACTGGCGGCATCGATGGTCACGTTCGGCCGGGACTCGTAGATGATCCCGATCACGCCCAGCGGCACGCGCATCTTGCCGACTTGAATGCCCGACGGACGGAAACTCATGTCACGGATCGCGCCGACCGGATCCGGCAGCGCAGCCACCTGACGCAGACCGACGATCATGCCGTCGATGCGCGCCGGGGTCAGTTCCAGGCGCTCCAGCAGTGCCGGTTCCAGACCATTGGCGCGACCGGCGGCCAGATCCTGTTCATTGGCTGCAGCAAGCTCGGCGCGAGCGGCGTCCAAGGCATTGGCAGCAGCCTGCAGGGCGCGGTTTTTCTGCGCGGTGCTGGCACGGCCGATGACCCGGGAAGCTTCGCGGGCGGCGCGACCCAATCGGGTCATGTAGTCAAGAACGGACTCAGTCATGGTCTGCTGGGGTCTTGGCAAAGAGGAAAGCGGCAGATTATAGCTGTCGCGTCCCGGGACTAACAGCGGTGACAGGCGGATGGTCGAAATGGACTGCAATTTGCCGACGTTCAGCCGTAATTAAGCATTGAATTGTTATCATCACGACCTCATCAGCCCGGATAAACATCGCTTGCCATGTCCAACCTGACTGTTCGCGCCAGCGCCGAGCGCCAGCCTGCGGGGCTTGCCGACGCTTTTTTCGACCGTGACGCACAAGTCCTCGCCAAGGATCTGCTCGGCAAAGTCATTCGCCATCGCGTGGGCGGTCTGTGGCTGAGCGCGCGAATCATCGAAACCGAAGCCTATTACTGCGCGGAAAAAGGCAGCCATGCCTCGCTGGGCTACACGGAAAAGCGTAAGGCTTTGTTTCTGGATGGCGGACACATCTATATGTATTACGCCCGTGGCGGTGATTCGCTCAACTTCAGCGCGCAAGGGCCGGGCAATGCGGTGCTGATCAAATCGGCCTATCCGTGGGTCGATGAAGTCAGCGGGCCGGCGAGTCTGGCGCAGATGCTGTTGAACAATCCTGACGCTCAAGGGCGTGCGCGACCGTCGCAGAAACTCTGTGCCGGACAGACGCTGCTGTGCAAGGCGCTGGGGTTGAAGGTGCCGATGTGGGACGCCAAGCGATTCGATCATGAGCTGATTCTGGTCGAAGACACCGGCCCGGCGCCGTCGCAGATCATTCAAACCACGCGACTGGGCATCCCCCATGGCCGTGACGAACACCTGATGTACCGCTTCGTCGACGCCGCTTATGCGCAATGGTGCACGCGGAACCCGCTGCGCCGCGGTCAGGTCGAAGGCCGGGATTATTTTTTGCTGCCGTGAAATGACACAAATTTTGAAATAAATGAATCCCCATGTGGGAGCGGGCTTGCTCGCGAAGGGGCCGTGTCAGAAACGCATAAGTTGAATGACCCAGCGCATTCGCGAGCAAGCCCGCTCCCACAGGGGAACTGAGTGCTGTTGAAGATTGCCTGCATCCTTTGGGATCAATTGAAGTTTTGATGGAGTGGTTTTATGGGCCCATGGCTCGATAGCGTGACCGGTTGGCTGGCGGCCAATCCGCAGTGGCTGGCCGTAGCGGTGTTCATTGTTGCCTGCGTGGAATGCCTGGCGATCGCCGGATTGATCGTGCCGGGCACGGTGTTGTTGTTTGCCGTGGCCGTGTTGGCCGGCAGCGGTGCGCTGTCGTTGAGCGAAACGCTGTTGCTGGGTTTCCTCGGCGGAATTCTCGGCGATGCGATTTCTTATTTCCTCGGTCGCCACTTCCACCAGAACATCCGTCGTCTGCCGGGCTTGCGCCACCACCCGGAATGGATGGCCGGCGCAGAAAGCTATTTCCAGCGTTACGGCATCGCCAGTTTGCTGGTCGGTCGTTTTATCGGCCCGTTGCGACCAATGCTGCCAATGGTCGCCGGCATGTGCGACATGCCGTTCCCGCGTTTTGCCGCCGTCAGTCTGCTGGCCGCCGCCGGCTGGAGCGTCGCCTATCTGCTGCCAGGCTGGGCCACTGGCGCGGCGATTCGTCTGCCGCTGCCGGAAGGTTTCTGGCTACAGGCCGGGATTGTCGCCGCGAGCATTGCGGTCATGGTCGGCCTCAGCGTCAACAGCAGCCTGCGCCGCCATCGTCGCGCGACGATCTGGATCAGCAGCATGAGCCTGTTGATTCTGATTGGCCTGTTCATTGGTTACCCGTACCTGACGGCGCTCGACCAAGGCGTGATGACACTGGTGCAGGAACATCGTCAGCCGCTGCTCGATGAGATCGCGGTGACGTTCACCCTGATCGGCGAATTCCGCAACATGCTGATGTTCAGCGCCCTGCTCACCGGCCTGTTGCTGCTGTGCCGGCAATGGCGCCAGGCAATCTTTGCCGGCGGCGTGTTGCTCTGCACAGCGATGCTCAATACCGGCACCAAGATGTTTTTCGCGCGGGTGCGCCCGGAAGTACTGAGTGATCCGCTGACCAGTTACAGCATGCCGAGCGGCCACGCGTCGGGGTCGTTCGCTCTGTTTCTGGTGCTCGCGGTGTTGGCTGGTCGCGGCCAACCGCCACGCATGCGCCTGACCTGGCTCTTTGTCGGTTGCATTCCGGCCCTGTCGATTGCCTTGTCGCGGGTGTATCTGGGGGCGCATTGGCCGACGGACATTCTCGCCGGCGCGATGCTCGCGGCGTGCGTGTGTGCGGCGGGGTTGTGGTTGAGCCAGCGCAAAGAGCCGCTGAATGCCATGCCGTTCAAGGTCTGGTGGCTGATTTTGCCGGCGTTGCTGGTGTTGTTCAGTTTGTTTGTGTTTAGGCATTTGCCGAACACGATGTTGCGTTACGCGTATTGAAGATAAAAAGATCGCAGCCTTCGGCAGCTCCTACATGGGATTTCATTTCACGCCCGATACATCGCGCGCATGTGGAATCAAACCGTGTAGGAGCTGCCGCAGGCTGCGATCTTTTGCGATGGGTCAGGCAAACAACTCACCCTGCAATTCGTCAAGCAGCGCCTGGATCGCATCCAGTCGCTGCTGCGGATCGTCGAGTTGCAGCAGATCGATCTTGTCTTCTTCGGCGAACGGCAGCAGATACGCCAGCTGATTGGCCAACGACTGCTGACCGAGCGCGTCAGTGCCCATGTTCAGCGCTTCGACCATCGGGTGTTCGGCCAGCGCTTTGAGCAGCGCGACCAGATCGGCGTCCTCGTCCTGCAGCGGTTGCTCGGGTTCATCGTCGAGCCATTCGACGTCGGCAAGAATCAACTGATCGCGCTGCACTTCAGTGCGCAACACGTTGAAACGCCGCCCGCCCTGCACGCGAATCCCCAGCAAGCCGTTGTCCTGTTGCTGGAAATCGGTAATGCGCGCCTCGCAACCGACCAGCGCATAGCCCTCCGGCGCCAGCCCGACTTCGCTGCCCTGCAGAATGCACACCACGCCGAAACCGCCGCCCTGCTTCATGCAGCGGCCGATCATATCGAGGTAGCGCGCCTCGAAGATCTGCAAGTCGAGGTTGCAGCCGGGAAACAGCACTGTGTTCAGCGGGAAAAGCGGCAGACTCATAGACATTTCCTTAAACCACCATCGACACCGCCAACGGCAGGAACACCGCCGTGGCCACGCCCATCAGACTCATCGCCAGCGCCGCAAACGCGCCGCACTCATCACTTTCCTGCAACGCCACCGAGGTGCCGACCGCGTGGGCGGTCATGCCCAGCGCCATGCCGCGCGCCTCGGGACTGTGCACGCCCAGACGGGTCAACAGCGCCGGGCCGAAAATCGCGCCGATCACCCCGGTGATCAACACAAACACCGCCGCCAGCGCCGCGACGCCGCCGATCTGTTCGGCGACCAGCATGGCGATCGGCGAGGTTACCGACTTCGGCGCCATGGTCATCAAGATCATGTGCTCAGCACCGAACCACCAACCCAGCAGCACGCCCATCCCCGTAGCGACCACCCCGCCTATCACCAGCGTAGTAAAAATCGGCCAGAACAATTGGCGAATGCGCCGCAGGTTGAGATACAGCGGCACCGCCAGTGCCACGGTCGCCGGGCCGAGCAGAATGCTGAGGATCTCGGTGCTCTTGCGGTACTCGGCGTAGGTCAGGCCGCAGCCGAGCAATACGCCGATCACCAACAGCATGGAGACCAGCACCGGTTGCAGAAAGATCCAGCGGGTTTTCTCGAACGCCGCCAGCACCAGTTGATAGGCGCCGAGGGTGATGCCGATGCCGAACAATGGATGATGGATTACCGAGGCCCAGGCACCTTGCCAATCGAAGAGCATCAGGACTCCTCCGACGGCGGCGCGTGACGCTTGACCATGCGCTGCATCAGCACACCGGCGAAGGCCATCGACAAGACCAGCGACAACACCAGCGCACCGGCGATTGCCCAAAAATCAGCGGCAATGTCGCTCGCATACACCATCACCCCCACCGCTGGCGGCACCAGCAGCAACGGCAGATAACGCAGCAGACTGCCGGCCGCGAGGTTCAGCGGTTCGCCGACTTCACCGCGAATGATCAGGAAGATCAGCAACAGCAGCAGGCCGATAATCGGCCCCGGCAGCACCGGCAACAGCAAATGATTGAGTGCCGTGCCGAGCAATTGAAACAGCACCAGCATGGTCAGGCCACGTAACAACATCCGACTTCTCTCCCCGTCTCTCTCCCGTTCATCGCCGGCATTATAAGCACGCCTGCGCTATGGATCGGCATTCGCCAAAAGCATGGTCAGTTGACCGCAGCAAATTGCCATGTTGATCTACAGTGGTTCGCAGGGCGGTCAAATCCCCCACCTGAAAAACTATAAAACCGATGAACCCAAGGAGAGTCTCAATGCCCTACGTTCCAGTTGCAGAGCTCAAAGATTATGTCGGCAAGGAACTCGGACGTTCCGAAAGGCTCACCATCGATCAGGAGCGCATCAACCTGTTCGCCGAAGCCACCGGGGATTTTCAGTTCATTCACGTCGACCCGGTCAAAGCCGCGCAAACGCCATTTGGCAGCACCATTGCCCACGGTTTCCTGTCGTTGTCGCTGATCCCGAAATTGATGGAAGACATCCTCGTCCTGCCGCAAGGCGTGAAGATGGTCGTCAACTACGGTCTGGACAGCGTGCGTTTCATCCAGCCAGTGAAGGTCAATTCGAAAGTTCGTCTCAAGGTCGATCTGGGCGAAGTGACCGAGAAAAAACCCGGCCAATGGCTGCTCAAAGCAACGGCAACACTGGAGATAGAAGGCTCGGACAAACCGGCCTATATCGCTGAGCCACTGTCGCTCTGCTTCGTCTAAGCGTTCCGGATGCGAAGCAGCGCACGCTGTTTCGCGTCACGTCTCTATATATGCGACGCATAGCTGCGGCATACTCGGTCGCCTAATTGCCCGGATCCCGCTATGCGCTCACTCGCTTCCCTCGCACCCATTGCCTTGACCCTGATGCTCACCGCGTGCGGCGACGGCGAATCGCTGTTGCCCCCGGATGCGCGTCTGCCGGACGGCGGACGCTATCGTGGCGAACTGGTCGATGGCTTGCTGCAAGGTCAGGGGCGCGTCGATTATCCCAATGGCAGTTGGTACGCCGGGCAATTCGACAAAGGTCAGTGGCATGGTCAGGGCGAATGGCACGGCAGCAATGGCGAGGTCTATCGCGGCCAGTTCCAGCAAGGCTTGTTCGACGGTCAGGGCAGCCTGACCACCAACGCCAGCAGCTACATTGGCGGCTTCAAACAAGGCCGACGCGATGGCGAAGGCACGTTGAAAGAAAACGCCATGACCTACCGTGGCGAGTTCAAGGCTGACCAGTATTCCGGGCTCGGTCGTCTGGAAATGGACGACGGCAGCTCCTATCAAGGCCAGTTCGCCCACGGCAAACCCAACGGCGAAGGCCAGCGCGGCGACTCCAGCGGCAACACGTTCAGCGGGCATTTCGTCAACGGTCAGCTGGAAGGCAACGGCACTTTCAACAGCGCTGACGGTGACATCTACGTCGGCGGCTTCAAGAACAATCAATTGCACGGCAAGGGCCGCTACGAAAACGCTGACGGCGATGTCTGGCTCGGCCAGTTCAAAGAAGGCGCGCTGACCGGCAAGGGCGAACTGATCGGCGCCGACGGCAGCCATTACATCGGCTCGTTCAGCGATTGGCGCTTCAGCGGGCCGGGCCGTTTGAATCTGTCTGATGGCAGTTTCTACATCGGCGGTTTCGACAACGACAGCTACGCAGGGCGCGGCACGTTGGTGCTGACCGATGGCAGCGTCATGAGCGGCACCTGGATCAACGGCCAGCGCGTGCGTGACGCCGATGGCAAGTTGCTGCCCGACACCCTCGAACTCGGTTTGCTCGCTCAGGGCCGTTTGCTCGATGAAGCGTTGGCCGCCATCCCGGCGTCGACGCCAGCGGTCGAGTTGTACACCCTGACTCTTGGCGGCGACGGCAAGCAAAGCGTGTTCCTGCGCGAATCGGACTTCGTCGCCAATATGCTCCGCACGCGCTTCGGTGCTTATGGCCAGATCCGTCTGGTCAACCATCGCGACCACCTCGCCGACCGACCGATGGCTACCCGCGAAAACCTGCGCCGCGCTGCGCAAACCCTCGCTGACCGTACTGGCCCGGAAGATTTGCTGTTTATCTACCTGACCAGCCACGGCACCGCCGAACATGAACTGGTGCTCGATCAACCGCGCATGGAACTGGCCGACCTGCCCGCTGACGAACTCGCCGCTGTGCTCGCGCCGCTGAAAAACCGCGACAAAATCATCGTGATTTCCTCGTGCTACTCCGGCGGTTTCATCCCGGCGCTGAAAGACGAACGCACGCTGATCATGACCGCCTCGCGCGCCGATCGGGTGTCCTTCGGTTGCTCGGAAGAGGCCAACTTCACCTACTTCGGCGATGCACTGTTCGCCCAGGCACTGAACCAGACCGATGATCTGGAGCAAGCCTTCAAACTGGCCAAGGCCACCGTCGCCGAACGTGAACTGGCGGACAATTTCGAAGCCTCGGAGCCGCAGATCTGGGCGCCGAAAACCGTGCTGTCGCACTGGCAAACGCTGCGCAAACAACAAGCAAGAAAAGCTTTGCAAAGTGCTGCATTGAACGACGGAGCGACAAAGAGCAACTAAGCTGAACAGTATCAAGGGAGAGACACTATGTACTTGACGCCTCAGCACGTATTGCTTGCCGGAGCCACCGGTTTGACCGGTGAACATCTACTCGACCGTTTGCTCAACGAGCCAACGATTTCTCGCGTGCTCGCCCCGTCGCGTCGGCCATTGGCGGAACATCCGCACCTGGAAAACCCGGTCGGCGATCCACAGGCGTTTCTGCCGCAACTCAGCGGCCGCGTCGATATCGCCTATTGCTGCCTCGGCACCACGATCAAACAGGCAGGCTCCGAAGCGGCGTTTCGCGCGGTCGATCTGGACATGGTCGTGGCGTTTGCCAAGCGCGCGCGGGAGATGGGCGCGCGGCATCTGATCGTGATCAGCGCGATCGGCGCGGATCCGAAGTCATCGGTGTTCTATAACCGCGTCAAAGGAGAAATGGAGCAGGCCTTACGTGCACAGGACTGGCCGCAACTGACCATTTGCCGGCCTTCGCTGTTGTTGGGCGAACGCACGGAGCCGCGTCTGGCCGAGCAATTGGCCGGGCCGTTGTCGAAGCTGATTCCGGGTAAATATCGCGGCATCGAAGCGTGCCAACTGGCGCGGGCGATGTGGCGATTGGCGTTGGAAGAACAGGATGGGGTTCGGGTGATTGAGTCGGATGATTTGCGCAAGCTCGGCAAATAATCTTCCGCCGCATGATCGTTCCCACGCTCTGCGTGGGAATGCAGCCACGGACGCTCTGCGTCCCAAAGCGTGACGCAGAGCGTCACCGGAGGCGTTACCACGCGGAGCGTGGGAACGATCTGTCTAACTACAATCCGCCAGTCGCCTGAAAACTAACGCCGATCACCGTCAGCAATGACAACGGCAACAACAGCGTATCGAGCAACGCACTCCCCGGCAGATCCACACCCGGATAGCTCGGCGCTTCAGCCCCGAACCGATCCATCGCGCAGCACCCGCCATTCATCGCGTACAAATCCAGCCGCGTCCCGGAGTACACCACCGGCGCGCCCGGTTTCGCCGCATCCAGCGTGCGCGCCGTAGCGCACCCGGCCAGTTGCAGCGCCAGCAAAATCGTCAGCAGCTTATTCATCGCTGCTCAAATGATGCTCACCCCAACGCGGCAGCATGTCCTGCGGAATACCGAGCAGATTGAGAATCCGCGCCACAACGAAATCGATCAAATCATCAATCGTCTGCGGCTGGTGATAAAAACCCGGCGACGCCGGCAGAATGGTCACGCCCATGTTCGACAGCTTGAGCATGTGCTCCAGATGAATGCTCGAATACGGCGCTTCACGCGGCACCAGAATCAACTGGCGACGCTCCTTCAACGTCACATCCGCAGCGCGTTCGATCAAATTGTTGCAGGCGCCCGTGGCAATCGCCGACAACGTGCCCGTCGAGCACGGCACCACGACCATCGCCGCCGGTGCGCCAGAGCCCGAAGCCACCGGCGACATCCAGTCTTCCTTGCCGTACACGCGGATCTGCCCGGCGGCCGCCCCGGTGTATTCGGTGAGGAACGCCTGCATCATCTGCGGTTTCGGCGGCAGCGTGACATCAGTCTCGGTGGCCATGACCAGTTGCGCAGCCTTGGAGATCAAAAAGTGCACTTCGCGATCTTCGCGCACCAGACAATCGAGCAGGCGCAAACCGTACTGCGCGCCCGAGGCGCCGGTCATCGCCAGCGTGATGCGCTCCGGGCCGTTGCCCTGCGAAAAAGTGTTCATTGCAGCGCCTCGGCGAGTTTGCCGTGCAGGCCGCCGAAGCCGCCGTTGCTCATGATCACCACGTGCGTGCCGGGCTGAGCCTGGCTCTTCACGCGTTCGATGATGCCTTCCAGCGAATCGCTGACAATCGACGGCACGGTGCACAACGCAGCGGTGCCAGCCAGATCCCAGCCGAGGTTGGCCGGGGCGTACCAGATCACTTGGTCGGCATCGACCACGCTGGCCGGCAAGCCGTCACGGTGGGCGCCGAGCTTCATCGAGTTGGAGCGCGGTTCGATGATCGCGATCAGTGGAGCATCGCCGATGCGTTTGCGCAGGCCGTCGAGGGTCGTAGCGATGGCCGTCGGGTGGTGAGCGAAGTCATCGTAAATGGTGATGCCGCGCACTTCGGCGACTTTCTCCATGCGACGCTTAACGTTCTTGAACGCGCTCAAACCGGCGATGCCCATCGATGGCACCACGCCAACATGCCGCGCCGCTGCCAAAGCCGCCAAGGCGTTGGCAACGTTGTGCTGGCCGGTCAGCTCCCATTCGACAGTGCCTTGCGACACGCCTTCAAACATCACCTCAAATGCCGAACCGTCTTCGCTCAACAGTTTGACCTGCCACTGCCCGCCAGCACCGGTGGTCTGCACCGGCGTCCAGCAACCCATTTCGATTACCCGCTGCAAGGCAGGCTCGGTGGTCGGATGAATGACCAGGCCTTCGCTCGGAATGGTGCGCACCAAGTGATGGAATTGCCGCTCGATCGCCGGCAGATCCGGGAAGATGTCGGCGTGATCGAACTCAAGGTTATTGAGGATCGCGGTGCGCGGACGGTAGTGAACGAACTTCGAGCGCTTGTCGAAGAACGCGCTGTCGTATTCGTCGGCCTCGATCACGAAGAACGGCGTACCGCCCAGTCGTGCCGATACCGAGAAATTCTGCGGCACACCACCGATGAGGAAACCCGGGCTCATACCGGCGTGTTCCAGCACCCAGGCGAGCATGCTGCTGGTGGTGGTTTTGCCGTGAGTGCCGGCAACCGCCAGCACCCAGCGACCCTGCAGCACGTGATCAGCCAGCCACTGCGGGCCGGAAACGTACGGCAGGCCTTTGTTCAGCACATATTCCACCGCCGGATTACCGCGCGACATGGCATTGCCGATAACCACCAGATCCGGTGCCGGATCGAGTTGCGCCGGGTCGTAACCTTGCGTCAGTTGAATGCCTTGGGCTTCAAGCTGCGTGCTCATCGGCGGATAGACGTTGGCGTCGGAGCCGGTCACGTGATGGCCCAGCTCTTTGGCCAGCACCGCCATCGAGCCCATGAAAGTCCCGCAGATACCCAGAATATGAATGTGCATAGTCGACCTCGTAAAACATGGCCGCAGGTTAGCGTAGGGAGGGGGAATTCGCACTCTTTAGGTGATGGGTCGGGAATGGCATTTGTGTTCGGCTGTGGATTGTCGCCCCTCGCCCCAGCCCTCTCCCGAGGGAGAGGGAGCCGATCTCGGTTGCTTTCAAATCCAGAGTTCGGCTGGATAATGCAGGTCGACACAAATCGCCAGAACACCTCGGTCAGTCCCCTCTCCCGAGGGAGAGGGAGCCGATCTGTGTTGCTTTCAAATCCAGAGTTCGGCTGGATAATTCAGCTCGGCGTAAATCGCCAGAACACCTCGGTCAGTCCCCTCTCCCTCTGGGAGAGGGCTAGGGTGAGGGCTCTAACTGACCCGCCGATCAATCCCATGTTTACGCAGCTTTCTGTAAAGCGTATTACGGCTAACCCCCAACTGCTCAGCCGTATGCGTCATATGCCAGCGCGTCTGCTCCAGCGTTTTAAGCAGCGCAACTCGCTCAGCATCTTCCAATGGATGCTCAGATACATCAGGTTGCAAAACCGCCACCCGCACCTGCCGAATCATCACCGGCAAATCTTCCAGCCCAATCCGCCCCTCATCACACAACGCCGCCAACGTGCGCAGCACATTACGCAACTGCCGTACGTTCCCCGGCCAGTTGAACGCCAGCAACGCCTGTCGCGCCGGCTCTTCGATCAGGATCGTTTCGCCGCCCGCCTCTTCGGCCAGCAGAAAATCCAGCAGCTGCGATTTATCACTGCGTTCACGCAGCGCCGGCAGCGCCACTTCCAGCCCGTTCAAGCGGTAATACAAATCCTCGCGAAAACTGCCGTCCTCAACCCGCGCCAACAAATTGCGGTGCGTCGCGCTGATGATGCGCACGTTGACCGATTCCGGTTCGCCACCGATCGGCACCACCTGCCGATCCTCCAGCACCCGCAACAATCGCGTCTGCAAAGCCAGCGGCATATCGCCAATCTCATCGAGGAACAACGTGCCGCCATCGGCCTGCTGCAACTTGCCGCGCATACCGTCCTTGCGGGCGCCGGTGAAACTGCCGCCGCGATAACCGAACAGCTCGCTTTCAATCAGACTTTCAGGGATCGCCGCACAGTTGAGCGCGACAAAGGCTTTGTCCGAGCGCTGACTGGCCTGGTGCACAGCTTTGGCGAACGCCTCTTTACCCGAGCCGGTTTCGCCATTGATCAGCAGCGGCACATCCCGCTCGAACACGCGCAGTGCTTTGCGGAAATCCGCTTGCAGCGCGGCGTCACCCAGACAGATCCCGGACAGGCGCGGCGCTTCGATGATTTTTGCCAGCGGCATGAGCGGTGCAGGTTTGCGCGACTCACCGCGCAACACAGCAAACAGATGGCGCCCGTCACGGGTGCGCAGCGGCCAACTGGCGCTGGCATTCGCGCTGGCGCGGCCGAGCAACTCATCCAGCGAACAATCGAAAAACGCCTCGACCGGTTTCCCCAATAGCCCGCCGCGAATATGCCCGAGCAGGTTCAGCGCACTCTGATTAACCGCGCTGATCCGCCCTTCGCCGTCAAACGCCAGCAAACCTTCGCTGAACAGCCCGACGGACTCGGCCTGCAAGTGGAAACGCAGCAACCATTGGTTATCAAAGCAGCGCAGGAAGTAGCAGCTCTCAATCATCTTCGCCGACAGATTGACCAGCGCCATGGTGTGGAACTGGCTCTGCCGCGAGACATCGTGACGGGCCGAGGACACGTCGAGCACCGCCAGCAGTTCGCCATGCGGATCAAACACCGGGCTCGCCGAACAGGTCAGGCCGGTGTGGCGACCGCGAAAGTGTTCATCCTGATGAATGGTCAGCGCCTGACGCTCGACCAGGCAGGTGCCGATGCCGTTGGTGCCCTCGCAAGCCTCACTCCAATCGGCACCGAGCCAGAGACCGGCGCGTTCGAAAATCTTCCGTTCAGCGGGTGCGGTGACGCAATTGAGGATCACCCCGCGCGCGTCGGTCAGCAACACCGCATGGCCGGCGCCGGAAAGCTGTTGATGCAGGCTGCTCATTTCATTGCCGGCGATTTGCAGGACTTGCTGCAGACGTTCACGGCTTTCGAGGACTCGGCCATGTTCGAGCACGGTCGGCGCGATGCTTAGCGCCGGGTCGAGGTGATAGTCCTCAAGACAGCGCAGCCACGACCGGGCAATCGACGGATCAGCTCCGGGCCCGTGCAGATGCGGTTTGCCCTGACTGACGGTGAGAACCTGCTGGGCATGGCGACTCAAATGGTTGTCGTGCATTTCTTATTGTTCTCCATATTCCCCGTGTAGGAGCTGCCGAAGGCTGCGATCTTTTGATCTTGATCTGCAAAAAAGCAAAATCAAAAGATCGCAGCCTTCGGCAGCTCCTACAGGGGTTGCTGTGGGTTGAGCATCCTCCAGCTCACGCACCATTGCAATGCTGGCAAGACTGCCCGGTCACAGGCTGTGCCAAAAGCGGTACAAACTGTCACCCCGCCTGTACCGATACCGTCACAGCGCCATTCCGCTCGTCCGACAAAAACCCGCCAACCCCTTGATTTCACGGCTCCGCGCGGCAGTGGCCCGACCCTTGCTCTACGCTTATAGCAAGCGCACTTGCGCGTTTCTCTAATAAGTACAAAGCCAAGGAGAACATCATCATGCGTTACGCTCACCCCGGTACTGAAGGCGCCAAAGTTTCGTTCAAAGCCAAGTACGGTAACTACATCGGCGGCGAGTTTGTCGCGCCTGTCAAAGGTCAGTACTTCACCAACACCTCGCCAGTGAATGGCCAACCGATTGCCGAATTCCCGCGCTCCACTGCCGAAGACATCGACAAGGCACTGGACGCCGCTCACGCCGCAGCCGATGCCTGGGGTTCCACTTCCGTGCAGGCACGCTCGCTGATCCTGCTGAAAATCGCCGACCGCATCGAACAGAACCTCGAACTGCTGGCGATCACCGAAACCTGGGACAACGGCAAAGCCATCCGCGAAACCCTGAACGCCGACATCCCGCTGGCCGCCGACCATTTCCGCTACTTCGCTGGCTGCCTGCGCGCCCAGGAAGGCAGTGCTGCCGAAATCGACGGCAACACTGTGGCGTATCACATTCATGAACCGCTGGGCGTGGTCGGGCAGATCATCCCGTGGAACTTCCCGATCCTGATGGCCGCGTGGAAACTCGCGCCAGCGCTGGCCGCCGGTAACTGCGTGGTACTCAAGCCTGCCGAGCAAACCCCGCTCGGCATCACCGTGTTGCTGGAACTGATCGGCGATCTGCTGCCGCCGGGCGTACTGAACATTGTTCAGGGCTATGGCAAAGAGGCCGGCGAAGCACTGGCCACCAGCAAACGCATCGCCAAGATTGCCTTCACCGGCTCGACCCCGGTTGGCTCGCACATCATGAAATGCGCGGCCGAGAACATCATTCCGTCGACCGTGGAACTCGGTGGCAAATCGCCGAACATCTTCTTCGAAGACATCATGCAGGCCGAGCCGACGTTCATTGAGAAAGCCGCTGAAGGTCTGGTACTGGCGTTCTTCAACCAGGGCGAAGTCTGCACCTGCCCATCGCGCGCACTGGTACAGGAATCGATCTACGACGAGTTCATGGCCGTCGTGATGAAAAAAGTCCTGCAAATCAAACGTGGCGATCCGCTGGACACCGACACCATGGTCGGCGCGCAGGCCTCTGAGCAACAATTCGACAAGATTCTTTCGTACCTGGAAATCGCCAAGGGCGAAGGCGCCGAGCTGTTGACCGGCGGCAAGGTGGAAAAACTCGAGGGCAATCTGTCGACCGGCTATTACATCCAGCCGACCCTGCTCAAGGGCACCAACAAGATGCGCGTGTTCCAGGAAGAGATCTTCGGCCCGGTGGTGAGCATCACGACGTTCAAGGACGAAGCCGAAGCGCTGGCGATCGCCAACGACACCGAGTTCGGCCTCGGCGCCGGTCTGTGGACTCGCGACATCAACCGCGCCTACCGCATGGGCCGCGCGATCAAGGCTGGTCGTGTGTGGACCAATTGCTACCACCTGTATCCGGCGCATGCCGCGTTTGGCGGGTACAAGAAGTCCGGCGTGGGGCGTGAGACGCACAAGATGATGCTCGATCACTATCAGCAAACGAAAAACCTGCTGGTGAGCTACGACATCAATCCGTTGGGTTTCTTCTAAGTGGATGGGGGGCGAGGCAGTCGTTTCTGCATCGCCCCTCAGACAGCTTTCGCGAGCAGGCTCGCTCCCACAGGGAATTGCGTGCGCCTGCAATATCCGACCCGACACAAATCCAATGTGGGAGCGAGCCTGCTCGCGAAAGCGGTGTGTCATTCAACCCGATGTTTCCTGACGGAACACCCGGGCCAATACAACAATAAGAAAGGTGAACCCTATGCCTAGCGAATCCCCCACTGGCGCTCCGGCGTCCGGTGCCTCCGTCGACTTTGAAAAAGTCGGCTCTGATTACTTTCAACAACGTGAACTGAAAAAAGGCGCCGCCGGCTGGGTTCTGCTGGTGGGTCTGGGCGTTGCCTACGTGATTTCCGGCGACTATGCCGGCTGGAACTTCGGCTTGGCACAGGGTGGCTGGGGCGGCATGTTCCTAGCGACACTGCTGATGGCCACCATGTACCTGTGCATGTGTTTTTCTCTCGCCGAACTGTCTTCAATGATCCCCACCGCCGGCGGTGGCTACGGTTTTGCCCGCAGCGCATTCGGACCGTGGGGAGGATTTCTCACCGGCACCGCGATTCTCATCGAATACGCCATTGCCCCGGCGGCCATTGCAGTATTCATCGGCGCCTACTGCGAATCTTTATTTGGCATCGGCGGCTGGATGATCTATCTGGCCTTCTACATCATTTTCATTGCCATCCATATTTTCGGGGTCGGCGAAGCGCTCAAGCTGATGTTCGTCATCACAGCTATCGCCGCGATTGCGCTGGGGGTATTTCTGGTGGCGATGGTGCCGCACTTCGACATTGCCAACCTGCTCGATATCCCCGTGACCGAGGCCGCAGGCGCCAGCCCATTCCTGCCATTCGGCTACGTAGGCGTCTGGGCAGCGATTCCCTACGCGATCTGGTTCTTCCTGGCCGTTGAAGGCGTGCCGCTGGCCGCCGAGGAAACCAAGAACCCCAAGCGTGACCTGCCGCGTGGCCTGATCGGCGCGATGCTGGTGCTGCTGATGTTCGCGTTGCTGATTCTGATCGTCGGTCCCGGCGGTGCGGGCGCCAACTCCTTGCTGACTTCGGGAAACCCGTTGGTCGAAGCGTTGAGCAAGGCTTATGGCGGCTCCACCTGGATGGGCAGCTTCGTCAACCTCGTGGGACTGGCCGGGCTGATTGCCAGTTTCTTCTCGATCATCTACGCGTATTCGCGGCAGATTTTCGCGCTGTCCCGCGCCGGTTACCTTCCACGCAAACTGTCCGAGACCAATAAAAGCAAGGCTCCGGTGCTGGCACTGGTGATTCCCGGCATTATCGGTTTCGGCCTGTCGCTCACCGGCCAGGGCGACTTGCTGATTCTGGTGGCGGTGTTCGGCGCGACCATCTCCTACGTGCTGATGATGGCTGCACACATCACCCTGCGCATTCGCCGCCCCAAAATGGATCGGCCGTATCGCACCCCGGGCGGCATCTTCACTTCCGGCGTCGCTTTAGTGCTCGCGTGCATCGCCGTAGTGGCGGGCTTTCTGGTCGATCCTCGGGTGGTCATCGGTGCCGCCGTCATCTATGGAGTGTTAATTGCTTACTTTGCACTCTACAGTCGGCATCACTTGGTAGCAGGCACGCCGGAAGAAGAATTCGCGGCGATCCAGAAGGCTGAGAAAGCCTTGCACTGACGGCAGACAATCACGGTGCAGACCCGGTCTGCGCCGTCACGGAGAATTGTGTATGGCCAGTTTCGCTCACACCGTCGGCGCCCAGACCTATCGCTTCGACAGCCTCAAGGACGTCATGGCCAAGGCCAGCCCGGCGCGCTCCGGGGATTTCCTCGCCGGTGTCGCCGCGCTCAATGATGGCGAACGCGTAGCAGCACAAATGGCGCTGGCCGACATCCCGCTCACGCATTTCCTGCAAGAAGCGCTGATCCCCTACGAATCCGATGAAGTCACCCGACTGATCATCGACACCCACGACAAACAGGCCTTCGCCGTGGTCAGCCACCTCACCGTCGGCGGTTTCCGCGACTGGTTGCTCAGCGACGCCGCCGATGAAACCAGCCTGCGCAACCTCGCCCCCGGCCTGACGCCGGAAATGGTCGCCGCCGTGTCGAAAATCATGCGCGTGCAGGATTTGGTATTGGTCGCGCAGAAGATCCGCGTGGTGACGAAATTTCGCGGCACTCTCGGCCTGCGCGGGCGCCTGTCTACGCGTCTGCAACCGAACCACCCGACCGACGAACCCTCCGGCATCGCCGCGAGCATTCTCGACGGTCTGCTCTACGGCAACGGCGACGCGATGATCGGCATCAACCCGGCCACCGATAGCATTGCCTCGATTTGCGCGATGCTGGATATGCTCGACGCGATCATCCAGCGCTACGACATTCCGACTCAAGCCTGCGTGCTCACCCACGTCACCACCTCGATCGAGGCGATAAACCGGGGCGTGCCGCTGGATCTGGTGTTCCAGTCGATTGCCGGCACCGAAGCGGCCAACGCCAGTTTCGGTATCAATCTGAATGTCTTGCAGGAGGGTTATGACGCCGGCCTGAGCCTTAATCGCGGCACCCTCGGGCAAAACCTGATGTATTTCGAAACCGGTCAGGGCAGCGCGCTGTCGGCCAACGCTCATCACGGTGTCGATCAACAGACCTGCGAGACCCGAGCCTATGCCGTGGCACGGCATTTCAAACCGTTTCTGGTGAACACCGTCGTAGGATTTATCGGCCCGGAATACCTCTACAACGGCAAACAGATCATCCGCGCCGGCCTCGAAGACCACTTCTGCGGCAAGCTGCTCGGCGTGCCGATGGGTTGCGACATCTGCTACACCAACCACGCCGAAGCCGATCAGGACGACATGGACACCCTGCTGACTCTGCTCGGTGTCGCCGGGATCAACTTCATCATGGGCATTCCTGGCTCCGACGACATCATGCTCAATTACCAGACCACTTCGTTTCATGACGCGCTCTACGCTCGCCAGACACTAGGCCTGAAACCAGCCCCGGAATTTGAACAATGGTTGGCGAACATGGGCATCTTCACGCAGGCGGACGGCAAGGTTCGCTTCGGTAACAACCTGCCGCCGGCCTTCCGCCAAGCGCTGGCGCAACTGGGATGAGTCGCATGGATAAACCGCCCGTCGATCCGCAAAACCCTTGGCTGGAACTGCGCCGCCTGACCCCGGCGCGGATTGCCCTTGGCCGCACCGGCACCAGTCTGCCGACCAGCGCGCAACTGAATTTTCAGTTTGCTCACGCTCAGGCGCGAGATGCGGTGCATTTGCCGTTTGATCACGCGGGGCTCAGTGCGCAATTAAGTGAACGAGGGCGTGAGAGTTTGCTGCTTCACAGTGCGGCGCTGGATCGCAACAGCTACCTGCAACGCCCGGATCTGGGACGCAAACTCAGCGATGACTCGGCGCAAAGTCTTCGCGACTACTTGGCCGCGCACCCCGGCGGGGTCGATCTGGTGATTGTCGTCGCGGATGGCTTGTCGGCACTGGCAGTGCATCGCCACACGCTACCGTTTCTCACCCGGCTGGAAGAACAAATGAGCGGCGATGGCTGGTCTATCGCCCCGGTGGTATTGGTGGAACAGGGCCGCGTCGCCATCGGCGATGAAATCGGGCAATTGCTCGGCGCGAAAATGGTGGTGATGCTGATTGGTGAGCGGCCGGGGCTCAGTTCGCCGGACAGCTTGGGGCTGTATTTCACCTACAACCCAAAAGTCGGCCTGACCGATGCCTATCGCAACTGCATTTCCAATGTCCGGCTGGAGGGTTTGAGCTACGGCATGGCGGCGCATCGCTTGCTGTACCTGATGCGCGAGGCGTGCCGGCGGCAGCTGTCGGGGGTCAATCTGAAGGATGAAGCACAAGTTCAGACGCTGGCGTCGGATGCTGATCAGGACATGAAAGGAAACTTCCTACTGGATCCGCCGCCAAACTGAACCGTTTCTGCATTGCGTTTCTGATCCTGTTTGAGGCAGGATCGATGCACGGCCGCTAGGGTTTACCGTCGCCGTCACAACACGTGAAGACAGCCACTTGAAGGACGAGACCTGACATGCGGATTATCCAAGCGACCCTTGAACACCTCGATTTGCTCACGCCGTTGTTCGTCAAATACCGCGAGTTTTACGGCTCCCTGCCTTATCCCGACTCGTCCCGCGCCTTTCTCGAAAAACGCCTGCGCCGCAAGGAATCGGTGATTTATCTGGCGCTGGCCGATGATGACGACAAGAAGCTCATGGGTTTCTGTCAGCTCTATCCGAGCTTTTCATCGCTGTCGCTCAAGCGCGTGTGGATCCTCAACGACATCTACGTCGCCGAAGACGCGCGCCGCCAACTGGTCGCCGACAACCTGATCCGCACCGCGAAGAAGATGGCCAAGGAAACCCAGGCTGTGCGTATGCGTGTGTCCACCAGCAGCAACAACGAAGTGGCGCAGAAAACCTACGAATCGATTGGGTTCAAGGAAGACACCGAGTTCAAGAACTACGTGTTGCCGATCAGCGACGAGCTCTGAAGTCAAAAGATCGCAGCCTTCGGCAGCTCCTACGGGGCTGCGATCCACTCCCTGACAATTACTCACACACCGACATCCCTCGCTACAAAAGCCACGCGCGTTTCATCATTCAGCCCGTATAATCTCGAGCTTCCCAGCTTGTAAGAAAAACTACACCTCGCTGTAGGCTTACACGAAGTTATCCGCACAGGCCTGCCGAGTCGGGCCGCCATACAGGTGCCTCCATGGATTTCAACCCGCTCGACCTGATCCTGCATCTCGACGTTTATCTCGATTTGCTGGTTAACAACTACGGGCCGTGGATCTACGCCATCCTGTTTCTGGTGATTTTCTGCGAAACCGGTCTGGTGGTGATGCCATTCCTGCCGGGTGATTCACTGCTGTTCATCGCCGGTGCCGTGGCGGCTGGCGGCGGCATGGATCCAGTACTGCTGGGCGGTTTGCTGATGCTCGCGGCGATACTCGGCGACAGCACCAATTACGTGATCGGACGAACGGCCGGCGAGAAGCTGTTCAGCAATCCGAACTCGAAAATCTTCCGTCGTGACTATCTGCAAAAGACCCATGACTTCTACGACAAGCACGGCGGCAAAACCGTAACACTGGCGCGCTTTCTGCCGATCATCCGTACCTTCGCTCCGTTCGTGGCAGGCGTTGCGCGTATGCCGTATCCGCGCTTCTTCGGTTTCAGTGTTCTGGGCACGATCCTCTGGGTGGGCGGCCTCGTGACGCTGGGCTACTTCTTCGGCAACGTTCCGTTCATCAAGAAGAACCTGTCGTTGCTGGTTGTTGCGATCATCTTGCTGTCTCTCATTCCGATGATCATCGGCGTGGTGCGCAGCCGTTTTGGCGGCACTAAAGCCCAATCGCACTAAGCGATGTGGTCGCTAAGCGCCTGGCGGCGTCGACGCATCCTCGCCAAGCACCCGATTGCCGACGACATGTGGCAACGGGTGCGGCATCACCTGAGTTTTCTTGACGGCATCACTGCTGCCGAAGATCAGTGGCTGCGCGAAGCCTGCGTCTTGTTCCTCGAAGAAAAACACCTGACCGCCCTGCCCGGCGTCGAACTGCATCAGGAACAACGCCTGCTGCTTGCCGCGCAGGCGCAATTGCCGCTGCTCAATCTCGGTGATCTGAACTGGTATCAGGGCTTCCACGAAATCGTCCTTTATCCCGATGACTTTGTCAGCCCGCAACGACACCGCGATGCCAGCGGCGTCGAGCACGAATGGGATGGCGAACACAGCGGCGAAGCCTGGCAGCAGGGGCCGATTATTCTCGCTTGGCCTGGGGTGATGGCCAGTGGTGGCTGGGAAGGTTACAACCTGGTGATCCACGAGCTGGCGCACAAACTCGACATGCTCAATGGCGATGCCAATGGCCTGCCACCGCTGCACGCGGACATGCGCGTCAGCGACTGGGCCGAGGTGATGCAGGCCGCCTACGATGATCTTGATGGTCAGCTAGAGCGTAATCCCGACGCCGAGAGCGCGATCGATCCTTACGCGGCTGAGAATCCGGCAGAGTTCTTTGCCGTCACCAGTGAGTACTTCTTCAGCGCACCCGATCTGCTCCATGAGACTTATCCACAGGTCTATGAGCAGTTGCGACTTTTCTATCGTCAGGATCCATTGAGCAGGTTGCGGCAACTTCAGGCCAGCGACCCGGTCTATCAGGCTCACGACTAAGGTCTGCACGACCTTCAGGACTTTCGGTGAATGGCGTCGACGGCAGAATATGCCTATAATCGCCGCCACTTTTTGGTCAATCCGGCCAAGTGTTTTTGGTCAACTACGGGGGCAACGCCCAATGAGCTACAGCAAGATTCCGGCTGGCAAAGACCTGCCGAACGACATCTACGTCGCGATCGAGATTCCGGCCAACCACGCGCCGATCAAATACGAAATCGACAAAGACAGCGATTGCCTGTTCGTTGACCGTTTCATGGCCACCCCAATGTTCTACCCGGCCAACTACGGTTACATCCCGAACACCCTGGCTGACGACGGTGATCCCCTCGACGTGCTGGTTGTAACCCCTTACCCGGTTGCGCCAGGCTCGGTTATCCGTGCACGTCCGGTTGGCATCCTGAACATGACCGACGACGGCGGCGGCGATGCCAAAGTCATCGCAGTGCCACACGACAAACTGTCCCAGCTGTACGTGGACGTTAAGGAATACACCGACCTGCCGCCTCTGCTGATCCAGCAGATCGAGCACTTCTTCGCGAACTACAAAGATCTCGAAAAAGGCAAATGGGTCAAGATCGAAGGCTGGGCTGGTGCAGACGCCGCCCGCGAAGCAATCACCAAGTCGGTTGCAGCCTACAAAGGCTAAGACGCTTCGACTCGCGTGATGCTTGAAGAAAACCCCGGATATCCGGGGTTTTTTTATCGACGTGAGCCAGCCGCTTAAACAGGCTGTTTATCGCTCTCTTGATATTGTTGTGACCTGTTTAATTTCCCACAAGAACGTCTTACATCCCGTCGTAAAATTCAGCCTGCTTTTGAACGCCCGGTTTATTCAAACCCCTCTGGCACGGCCGTAGACTCCGTGTTTATGAGAAAGAACACGAGCGGTCCAAGATTCAAGGCACTCCTGGAAGCAGCGAACATCTCCACCACGGGATTCGCAAAGTTCTGGGGCACGGAAGCCCAAAATGTCCACAACTGGTACACCCGGGGCGTCCCGGCGTATCGCATGGAAGAGGTCTCACGCCTGCTGTCCGTGAACAGCGAATGGCTGAAGACTGGCGAAGGCCACAAGGAGTCGCCGCATCTCCATGCCCCTGCCAGCAATGGCGACACCTTCGACGCCCAATCTGTGCGCGGCGTCTATACGGTCATTGATCCCAACGACATCGACCTGGTGTTTTTCAATGAGAAACCTCTTACCGATACCGGCAAAACACACGTCATCGAAGATACGGATCAATCCATCCGCCTGCTTCGCGCGCAGCTGGATCAACTTGAAATAAAACACTCTGACGCTATCTGTGCACGCATGATCGGCAACAGCATGGCCGAGCGAATCGAAGACGGATCTATCGTTGCCATTGATCGAGGACTGACTCAGGTCGTCGATGGTGAGATCTATGCGATCGAACACGACGGGATGTTGCGCATCAAGTATCTGCATCGCATGCCGGGCAATGGCTTGCGCCTGCGTAGCCACAACAGTGCCGAGTACCCGGACGAGATCTTCCGTGCCGCGCAACTGGACGAGCAGCGGATTCATATTCTGGGCTGGGTGTTCTGGTGGTCGACACTGAGCAAGCGTCGGCCGGTGGTGCCGTTTCTCTAATGATCGTCAGTGCACAACGCTATTTCTGATGCTTTGACAGCTCTAATCCGCACTTCGGGCTGGGAATCTGCGGTAAAAATCAGTATCCTTCGCCCCACATTTGCGCATCGACCCGCCCTGCGGTTCTGATAGCGCCCGACGCGGCAGACCAACCTCTGACCAAGTCCCACAGCCGGACGCAAGATCCGGGTGTACGTTTTGAAGGCTGGCGCGGTTTACCAAAAATGAACCAAGCCAGTCCCCGAGAAGCCGGCCACAAGCCGGCTTTTTAATGCCTGCCAGAAAGACACTCACCTGTTAATTCCCTAGCTGGTAGCTCACTTCGGCCTGTCCGGTTGCGGCGTGCTGGTTGGCGCCTGTCCATTGTCTTGTTAAAAGCTCTTTCAGTGACTTTCCTGCGGGCAAAACAAAACCCCAACTGCTTTCGCAATTGGGGTTTCGGAATTTAATCTTGACGATGACCTACTCTCACATGGGGAAACCC
>NZ_JBIVJB010000077.1:0-23624 GCF_044750025.1 Pseudomonas sp. NPDC088885
CTGGTTAAAACCCTGCCCGACGGCATCAAGGTCAGCTACCAATACGATCTGTTGGGCCGCCTGACCGGTGTTGATGACGGCCAGAACCATCCGCTTGCCTTCGAGTACGACCGCCAGGATCGGCTGATTACCGAGCACCAAGGTTGGGGCACGCTGCGTTACGCCTACGGCGCCTGCGGTCAGCTCAAAAGCATGCGTTTGCCGGACAACAGCAAACTCGACTATCAACACGCCAAGGGTGGCGCCCTCGCCGGCATCGACCTCAACGGCGCCCCACTCACCCGCCACGTCTACCAGTCCGGTCGCGAACAACAACGCGAGCAAGGCCTGCTGCTCAGCGAATACTCCTACGACGAACAGGGCCGACTGCTCGCCCATGCCGTGGGCCATAAACGCGATTCGATGTATCGCCGCGATTATGCCTACAGCGCCAACGGCAACCTGTCGTACATCGCCGACACTCGCCACGGCCAACGCACCTACGGCTACGACACCCTCGACCGTTTGATCCGCGTCCGCCACTCCCGCGACGAACTCCCGGAAACCTACGCCCACGATCCCGCTGGCAACCTGCTCATGCAGGATCGCCCCGGCCCCAGCAAAATCACAGGCAACCGCCTGTTGATGCAGGGCGACCGCCATTACGACTACGACGCCTTCGGCAACCTGATCCGCGAGCGTCGCGGCACCGCGCACAAACTCGTCACCGAATACCGCTACGACTGCCAGCATCGACTGATAGGCCTGACTCGCCCCGACGGTAAAACCGCGTCTTACCAATACGACGCCTTCGGCCGGCGCATCAGCAAAAACGTCGACGGCGCCGCCACCGAATTCTTCTGGCAAGGCGACAACCTCGTCGCCGAAAGCAGCCAGAGCGAATACCGCAGCTACGTCTATGAACCCGGCACCTTCCGCCCGCTAGCGCTGCTCGACGGCAAAGGCCCGAAAAAGGCCTGCCCGTTTTACTACCAGAACGACCACCTCGGCACGCCGCTGGAACTGACAGATTACAGCGGGGAAATCGTTTGGTCAGCGCAGTACGACGCCTACGGGAAAGTCGCGGCGGTGACGTTGGCGGCTGAGGAATACCTGGATCAGCCACTGCGGTTTCAGGGGCAGTATTTCGATGCGGAGAGTGGGCTGCACTACAACCGACATCGGTATTACGACCCGCGGCTGGGACGGTATTTGACTCCGGATCCGGTGAAGCTCGCGGGTGGGTTGAATCAGTACCAGTACACGCCGAATCCCACGGGGTGGGTGGATCCGTTGGGGTTGAGCTGTAACTGCCCCGGAGGCATTCCTGCTGATGGACCTTATAGCGAAATTGTTCCAGGTGGAGGATTAGAAGCCCATGAGACTCGCGGTGGACATGCTATTGCGAGACATGTAGATAGATCGGAGGCTCAACTCAGAGCTAGGCTAGCGGCCGAGCCGAACATACCTATTGCGTCAACATTTCTAAATAGGTCAGAAGCTGAAGCTGCACTCTCGAATGTTATTAGAAACAATAAGGTGACAATTGATAATTTTGTGCAGGGTAATGCAAGAAAACTTGTAATTAATGAACAGGTGTCAGCTCCTGCAGGGGTGGGTGTAGTGAGGCAGAGCGGAAGGTTGGAGCCTTTGTCTAGCATTAGATTGGTGTTGCGGCGAGATGCAACTTCACCGCTTGGATACTTTATTTTGACGGGATTTGTAAATGACAATTGAAGATTTTCCTAGCCTGTTTCAGTTTCTCGGGGCCTATTTTCATGAGGACTGGATGTGTGAGTTTGACTCAGCAGATGATGTTGTTAAATCTTTCATGGCGGACTCGGAATCTCGCGTACTTGAGAAGGTGGTAAAGGAAATCGACTCTCTTTTGGCGATGAAAATTTCAGAAAATGAAACTCGAGATTTTTTGCTGAAAAAAAATGGCTGTTGCTATTGCTATTGGAATGAGTGGCGAGACGGAAATTCGTGGTTGAAGCACATTTCTGTACTGTTTAGTGAGGCTTCGCATAATGATATTTAAGTGTTTCTAGGATTGTTAGTGTCATTTGTTATTCGTTGAATAAGAAAGTGGCTTTAAGAGGAGTGTGTTGTGGTTGAGCAGAGTCGTAAAGTTGGTTTGTTATCAAGGATTTTATTTTTTTGTAAAGGTATAGGGTTGTTTGTGATGCAAAGGTCGAAGCCTCAGTATCAGAAGGTTGAAGAGTCAGCTAGCCATGAGCAAGCATTAAATGAGGGGCCTGTTGCTAAAGTTAAAAAATTCCGAGGAGTTCATAGTTCTCGCTTTTTGAGTCACAGAGCACAAATGAATGCATATAACGAGGCTATGACGAGAGAGCCCAGAAAAATGCCTTGCTTCACGGGAGAGGATAGTATGGGAAATCTGGTATTGCGAATGGAGACTGAAAATATTGGTGAGGGATATGAGCCAAATCCCGCAGATCCATCTGATCCACGCTACATCTCTGAAATGTATGGTTTTGAAATGAGATTTGATTTCGAGACGCTGGAGCCTTGGGCTCTTTATCCGATAGAGAAAGCATAATGTTGATGCATCCTTATCTTGATATTCCTTATCGTCCAAGGTTGTCTCACTTTCTCGGTGGGTTTGATACGTATGATCGCGAAGAAAGCTTGGGTGAGACGCTGTCTGCGTACGATCCTGAGGATCCATCAGACAGGAGTATTTTAATATCCACTTACGTAATCAAGCGGTTTTCGAAACTGAGCCATCGGCATAAGTTCGTTTTGTTTGCTGTGTTGGGAGAGGCGCTTGAAGAAAGCGGTGATGTCTTTCAAGAGGTGCTGGAGCATGATCCATACTCTCACTCCTTGCTACCAGACGGCTGGGATGAGATGAGTGATCCAAGGGCATTTTTCGAAAGCATGTACTTTCAGTTGTCCGAAGCATGGATGGACGAGCTTTCCAAAGCCAGCCAAGAAGACTCATCAACTTGGTAACCGCGACTTGGTGCTCGCTGCTATTTTGTAAGTTTTGGGGGCATTCATAGGGTGAAGATGCTGGTTGAACGAATTCGGTTATGTCGAATCACCGATGTCCGAGTGTAAGTGCTTCTGCAGGTGGCTGTGCGAACAGGCTATCAATCACATGCACGCTATACCCCGGAACATTCTTCGCATGGTGTTTCGCCTGCGATGCCATTTCCGCAAGCTGACTGGCATCAAGCTGTGCGCAGGCTTCGGAATGCAGATGCACGACGCCAATGGACAGCGACAGCAGCGGAAACTCCTGTCGCACGCCTTGGCGATCTGGCGCGATGAAGCAGCCTGCCTCAAGGTGTTCGGGGCGGTAGAAGCGTCGGCATTGGCTCTGGAAATCGTCGAGCAGTTGATTGAGTCGTTTGCGCCAGTCTTCAGGGCCGAGGACTAACAGGAAGTCATCGCCACCATGTGGCCAACGAAATCTCGGGTGGGGTCGACGCGTTCATTCAGGCATTGCGCGAGACACAACAACACTTCGTCCCCGCGTCCGTACCCGTAGATATCGTTGAACGGCATCAATTTGTGAAAACAAGAGCGATCGGTTCGATTCCATACTAATTTTTAATAAGCAGTCGATGCTGTTTATCCGGTAGGTATATCTTTCTGTATTTTATAAAGTCGTCAGGGTACTTTTTTAGACCTGCAGTAAGTATTACTTGGTAAGGCTTTCCATATTTATTTAGCTCTCCGATTTTTGCCAAGCAACGTTTAAGGTTGTCTAGTTCAATTCCTGATGTTTCTGGTGTGTCAATAATTAAAAATCTTGGGAAAGGGACGTTTTCTTCTGAGAGAGATAGGTTCATAAGTGCAAGGTAATACATCAGTCTTTTTGATACTGCTGAGCTGGCCTCTCTGTATTCTCCGCTACCAACAATTGGCAAGTAATCCTCTATGCTGATTCGTGCAGTGTTGCAGTCGGGAAGAGAGTCAGTCATGAGCTTATTATAAATCGCACTTAGCTTTCCTACTTTTTCTTGTATGTCTATTCTTGCGTTAGCTTCTAATTGGTCTGTCAATAATTTTGATCTTTCATGGTCGCATCTTTTCTGTTCGTAATCATTTGTTAGGCGAACATTCTTACTTTCAGCTTCCATCTGTTGACGTATTGTTTCTATGTCTTGACGGGTATTTAATATCTCGTCATCGATGTCATTTATTGTATCAAGGTCTACTGGCGTGTCGAGGTTATCAATACGCTCTTCTATCTTTCGCATTAGTTCAGGGAGTTCTGTTTCCAAGCTTGTGATGGCTTTTTGGATAGTGCTCAGCTCTTGCTCACAGTCCGTGATTGCTATTTCGATTGTATGAGTTGTTTTTATTTTTGACTTGTAGATATCTTTGTATTCTTTGGATGTGTAAAAGAAACGCTGGTATTGTTCTTCTTTGATTTCTGAACCGCATACACAGTGACCTGCTACTCGCTCAACTTTTCCTAAGCAATATGGGCAGGTGTCTGCTGAAAATAAATTAAGTTGGTCGTGAGAATGAATTATTTTTGATATTTGGAAGATTTCTCTAAGAGTGCTCTCTTTTATGGAGTTTAATTTCTGTCTTTCTCCGATTGTTGAAATTAACGCTTGGTTTAGCTCGCTTAGTGCGAGTTGGTTTTCAGTTGTT
Organism: Pseudomonas sp. NPDC088885; assembly: GCF_044750025.1. Classification (NCBI taxonomy): domain Bacteria; kingdom Pseudomonadati; phylum Pseudomonadota; class Gammaproteobacteria; order Pseudomonadales; family Pseudomonadaceae; genus Pseudomonas; species Pseudomonas sp. NPDC088885. The sequence goes on from NZ_JBIVJB010000077.1 coordinate 4,618, forward strand.
TTGTTTTTTAAATCTATAAGTGCATAATCTACTGGTGTTTTTTTGGTGTCTCTGCTACTTTTGAATTTATTTCTGGAGTCGTGTAGTCTTTCTAATTGTTTTTCTTTATCCTGTAGGGCCTTTTGTAGGAACGTTATGTTTAGCGGTTCTAAGCTTCCTGATAACTCTTCTATGATTCGCGAGTATTCTTTTAGAAGTCCTGCCGCTATGTTTTTTTCCTTTTCTAATGATTTTGATTTGGAGAGGGAATCATAATACTCTGAGTATGTCTTGCCGACCAAAAGCTCAAAGATAGCTTTCCTCAAAAGCTCGGAATCGTTCATGAAATTGTTTTGAGTGTCTAGCTTTTTGTAAACCCCTCTTGGATCTGGCTGCTGGTCATGATAAATAAGACGCATCAGGTCATTGAAGTTTATTTTGAAATTTCGATGGCCTTGATATAACTCTACGACAGATATATTTAGTTTTGATAAGATCCAGTCCGAAAATATATATTCAGATTCTTGTGTGCGGAATACTTGCAGTATTATTGGTGCAATGTCGCTATTGTGTATGAGTGCAAGGGACTTTGTCTGGATATCACTAGCTTCTAATGTTGCAGATATAGTTATGTCATTATCTTCTATGTGTCGTGTGAGTTTGAAGCTTTCTTCATTTATTTTTATATAAAGCTCAACTCGATTGTCTTTATCGTTTGTTATTTTTTTATGCTGCTCTTTTTTCTCTTTTCGGCTGAATTCATTCACCCTTCCGCCGAGACCATAGTAGATTAGGTTGCAAAAGGTGCTTTTTCCTGTGCCATTGTCACCTTCTATGAGAATGAGGTTTTCTTCGAATATGGGGGACTCGAAATGATAGTTCGTGCCTTGGTAAACTACCTTTTGTATTCTTAAATTTCCCATATTTTTACGCCTCTATCTCTATATATTTTGCTGAGAAATGTATCAAGAGTAAGTGCAGTGCTTCTTTGGATTATTGTTTTGAATTTTTGACAGTTTTGGTACTCGCTGTCGAACACTTTTTTTGATAAAAAATCCTTTGGTAGGTTGTCTTTGTTTAAGGTTATGTTCACCAAAGTTTCTATGCTTCCCTGCTGCAGGCTTACATAACCTTTTTTTTCAAGGGTGAACAATATTTTTAAAGTTTCACTTCTTTTTGCTAGTCCATTGGTGTAACTCTGGAATAGAAAGTCTTTGTCTTTTTTGTGCAGTTTTTCTATAGGCGTTGCTTCGAGTGTAAGTATGTTTCTTTTGTTATTTATTAGTTCGACTATAAAGGGTAGTTTTCTGTAGTCCTTGAATTCCTTTCCTTTAGTGCATCCAAGGCAGTCAAGAATAATAATAATTGAGTAAGTTAAAAGGTAGAAGTCATCTGTCGAGATGAACATTAAATTCTTTTTGGCGGCCTCGTTCATTTTGACGTCTCCTCGTCGAGGCTTACAAAGCATGAGTCTATTAGATTAAGAACTATACTGTTGACAGTTTCTCTGTTAGATACGGAGTAGGTATAGTCTTTTTTCAGTTCTTCAATTGAGCTGGCAGCTTTCTCTTGCAAAGCCTTTATTATAGTGTCGATAGAGTTCTGGTCGACGCCCTTTTCTAGTTTTCGATGGTCAAAGAAATGATCGTCGCAAGCTTCAAATACTCTGTATTTTAACGATAGGAAGCTTTTGTTGCTTGCGTCTTCTTCTGTCTTTGAATTACAAGCTTTTCTCGCTAGTGTTGCAATTTTAGACTTTGGATAAGTTGGGCAAACATCCAATATTTTTTCTTCAAGGTTTCGTTTATCAGTTATTTTTAAGGATAGCTCTTGAAGGTCTTTCCAGATGGGGTCAAGCAAGGATTCATTTATTTCGGATTCGGCCATTTTAAAGATGAGCTGAACCTCCGCAGAGTTTATAAATCTTTCTGCATAGTCTTTGAAGTGTTGTTTTTCATCGATTTTATCTAGTAGCTTTGCAAGTATTAATTGTTCTTTTCCGCTCATGCTAATTTGATAGTAGCTGCTTTCTTTTATCAGCTTCTCTGTTGTTTCTTGAAGGCTCGATTCATCTTCTTGTCCCGACAACCAAGTTATTTTATTTAAGAAGGTTTTAAAGTCGTCGAGAGACATTTCTTCTAGTGTGATTAAGTGGCCTTTGCCTTCGATTTTTTCGTATTGCTCTTTATATTCGGCAACTAATATGGCCTTAATGAGAGTCGCTATTTCGTCGGTAATTTCGGATTTTTTTGGAGTGTGTCAAGAATTGGTTTTTTGGGGAGTTCTATTTTTGTTCCGTCAGAAAGGTTTTCTTTACGCTCTTTTCCAAAATTAGTCGTTGTATAAAAATTAAATGTAAATAGGGTTGAATAGCTTTTTTGCCATTTTCCTATGTAAATATCGAAAAAACCTACAAGTGTGTTGAGAACCGCATTTGAAAAGATAGTGAAATTGCTGTCGGGGCTAAAATTTTTATCTTCTTCAATTATTTGTTCTGTATTGAAATCTATGGTTTTTATTATTGTTACATCTTCTTCTACTTCAATGGCAGCATAATAAAAATTCACATATGAATTTTCGCTAGACGCTTCAAGAAGCAGTTTTGCCGCACGAAGCTTCTGTAGTCGGAAGCCTTTCGTTTTATCGGCTGCATCACGATTTATAATCTGCGTCATAGCGACGTGTAGTCCGTTACTGAGTTTCAGCGGTAGGCCGAACCCTAACCGAGGCAGGTCGTGATGTCTATATGCCTCTAAGCATCCATCTCATGGTCATCTACCTCGTTTCAGAAGGGGGCTCGCCGTACGTGGATGAAGCGGGAGGAAAATCTATCGTGATCCTGACTTGTGTTGATCTGTCCGGGATGGCCCCTTGGTCACTGCCTTGGGGGGACGCAGGGTTAGGCACGTCGATAAATTTTAAACAGTGAAATCCCTTTAGGTCGTTGAAGGGTTTGAAGCTGTCGATGTCGACGTAGCAGATGACTGATTCTCGACCCTGTTGCAGCAGGCGGGTGAGGCACTGCTGAATCGGCACATTGCCGGGTAGCAAGGTCAGCGGGTTGGCGTAGCGTGCCTGTTGGATTTTCAGTTCGGTGATGAGTTTGAGCACGTCGATCACCCGGCCGAGACCGAGGTAGCTGCCGTTGAGGGTGATGATGAAATCCTCTTCGATCCGCTGCCGAGCGCGGCTGGTGATGAGGCGGCTCACTTGCTGCAACGACTGACTCATTTCCACCGCGAGAAAGTCGTCATTCATCAATCGGCTAATCGGTTTACGCGCAAACAAGTCAGTGGCAAACGGTTTGAGCAGCGCATCCGACAAGGAATGTCGATGGACGATGCCACACGGCTGACCTTGTTCGTCGAGCACGGCCAGTGAGTTGAGGTTGGCCTGGCGGCGGAAGGCTTCCAGCACGGTGGCGGTCGGTGTGTCACGCGCTACGGCGGGTTGGTCGTTGAGCAGTGCGCTGAGGTCGCTGCCTTCGTCGTTCAGCGCAACGCTGCTGCTGTCGTGTTTGGGCATCAACGTGCGGGCGTCGCGCGGTGGGTGTTCTTGTGGGCGGCCGAGCAAATAGCCTTGCACCAGGTCGACGCCCATTTCGGTGAGCACCGCGAGTTCTTCCGGCAGTTCGATGCCTTCGGCGATTACTTGCGCGCGGGAGGCTTTGGCGATTTGCAGGATCGAGCCGACGAATTCGCGTTTCAGCGCATCCTGATGAATGCCGTCGATGAAGTGCCGATCGATCTTTACGTAATCCGGGCGCAGTTCCGACCACAGGCGCAGGCTCGAATAACCGGCGCCAAGATCATCCAGCGCGATGGAAAAGCCCATCGCGCGGTAGTGATGCAGTGCGGTTTGCAGCAGTTGAAAGTCGTCGATGGGTGTTTGTTCGGTCAGTTCAATGACGACCTGGCTGGGTGGAATGCCGAAATCTTGAAGGAGTTGCAGTGTGCGTCCCGGTTGATGCGCGGCTTCGAGTAATGACTCGGGCGAGACGTTGAGAAACAGTTTGCCCGGCAGTTGCTGTTCATTGAAACGACGGCAGGCGCTTTGTCGGCAGGCGATTTCCAGCTCATTCAAACGCCCCGCCTGTCGCGCCACGGCGAACAAGGCAATCGGCGAGTGAAGAGGGCTGTTGGACGGGCCGCGTGTCAGCGCTTCGTAGCCGAGAATGCGGCGCTCGGAGAGGCAGATGATCGGCTGGAACAGGCTGTGCAATCCGCTTTGAGTCAGGATCGAGCTCAAGGCACTCAGCTGTTCGGTCGTGGTCATGGCAATCTCTGGCGATAAAAAAAGGACTGGGAGCGCTCTCGTTGGAGAGTGGCTCCCAGTCCTTTATTGCACGACAGAATGATGACTGTTTGATGACGATCCGGGGATCGTCAGCATTAAATTGCCATCACTTACTTCTTCGCCACCTGATTGCTCAGCTTCAGGTAATCCAGCAGCACGCGCCCGGTTTCGCTCAGGTAGGCATCGTCTTCTGGTTTGACCTTGTCCGGCTCGGCGGCCGTGAGGGCGTCGTCGTCTTCTTTCTTCAGCTCTTTGAGCGGCTCTTCGCCTTTGGCTTTGCGACGGATGTTTTCCATCGCCAGCTGCTTGGCGTCGATGTCGGTGTGTTGCGCGCGACGCTCGGTTTCATTGAGGCTGACGGTTTTTTCTTCCATCAGTTTTTGCGCGAGCGCCAGCTTGTCACGGATGAACACGAACTCCGCGTCTTTTGCCGTGCGGGCGTCATGCTCGGATTTGAGCTGAGCCAGATACGGTTTGAACGGATCGGCCGCTGGTTTGATCGCCGCGCGGATGGTGTCCCACGGCATGGCTTCCGGCAGAGCGCTTTCGCCAATTTCCTTGGTGTCGATCAGCGACGGGTAGTCGATGTCCGGCAGCACGCCCTGATGCTGGGTGCTCTGACCGGAGACCCGGTAGAACTTGGCCAGGGTCAGTTTCAGTTCGCCATGGTTCAGCGGCTGAATGGTCTGCACGGTGCCTTTACCGAAGGTCTGGCCACCGATGATCAGCGCGCGATGGTAGTCCTGCATGGCGCCGGCGAAAATCTCTGAAGCCGAGGCGGACAAGCGGTTGACCAGCAGCGCCATCGGGCCTTTGTAGAACGCGCCCGGGTTTTCATCTTCGAGCACGTCGACACGGCCATCGGCATTACGCACCAGTACGGTCGGGCCTTTGTCGATGAACAGACTGGTCAGCTCGGTGGCTTCCTGCAGGGAGCCGCCGCCGTTGTTGCGCAGGTCGATAACCACACCGTCGACTTTTTCTTTCTGCAGTTCAGTCAGCAGTTTTTTAACGTCGCGGGTGGTGCTCTTGTAGTCCGGATCACCGGCGCGGAACGCTTTGAAGTCGAGGTAGAAGGCCGGAATCTCGATGACGCCGAGCTTGTAGTCCTTACCGTCCTGTTTCAGGTTGAGGATGGACTTCTTCACCGCCTGGTCTTCGAGCTTCACCGCTTCACGGGTGATCGGCACGATCTTGGTGGTCTGGTCGTTCGGCGCATTGCTCGCCGGAATCACTTCCAGGCGCACCACGGTGCCTTTCGGGCCGCGAATCAGTTTGACCACTTCGTCGAGACGCCAGCCGACCACGTCGACCATCTCTTTGTTGCCTTGGGCAACGCCGATGATCTTGTCCGCCGGGGCGACCTGTTTGGTCTTGTCGGCCGGGCCTGCCGGCACCAGACGCACGACTTTCACCTGGTCGTTGTCGCTCTGCAACACAGCGCCGATGCCCTCGAGGGACAGGCTCATGTTGATGTCGAAGTTTTCCGCGTTATCCGGCGACAGATAGTTGGTGTGCGGGTCGTACGACATGGCGAAGGTGTTGATGTACGCCTGGAAGATGTCTTCCGGACGGGTCTGATCCAGGCGCGCCAACTGGTTCTTGTAGCGCTTGGTCAGGGTTTCCTGAATCTGCTTCGGATCTTTGCCGGCGATCTTCTGGCGCAGGACTTCGTCCTTGACGCGTTTGCGCCACAGGTCATCAAGTTCTGCAGTGGATTTCAGCCAAGGAGCGTCCTTGCGATCGATCAGCAAGGTTTCCTTGGTGTTGAAGTCCATCTTGTCGACGCCTTTGTTCAGCTCGGCGATGGCGAAGTCCAGACGCGATTTGACGCGATCCAGATAACGCTTGTAGATGGTGAAGCCGGCGTTGAGGTCGCCGCTTTTGAGGAAGTCGTCGAACTGCGTCTTCCACTTGTCGAATTCGGCAATGTCGCTGGCCATGAAATAGCTGCGCGACGGATCCAGCAGCTTGATGTAGCTGTCGTAGATGATCACCGAGCGCGCATCGTCGAGCGGCGGCTTGCTGTAGTGGTGACGCTTGAGCAACTCGACGACGTTCAGACTGGCGATGACTTCATCGCGATCAGGCTGCAATTTGTCCCAGCTGTTGGCAGCGAAGGTATTGCCCGACATCGGCAAAATACCGATACCGATGAATAGAGCGAGGGCGGTGCTTGGGAGCAGATGCTTCATGCTGATTCGACGCGGGGACAATTGATAACGCATATTAGGCCGTCTTTGAAGTCGCCGGTTCTACGAGAGCCGGTCGCATAATGCAAAAAGCCCGGCGCTACAGCTTCGGGCTCAGTCCAGACTCACTATGGAGGCACTGTGAAGGCATTGCAAGGCGTGGAAGGTCAAGTGGCGTGGGTTGAGACCCCGAGTCCTACATGTGATGTAGGACAAGTTCGCATTCGAGTGGCGGCAGCCGGCCTCAATCGCGCCGATTTATTACAGAAAGCCGGTCTCTATCCGCCACCGCCGGGCGCAAGCGACGTGCTCGGTCTGGAGTGTTCCGGGGTGATCAGCGAGGTTGGCGCGGGCAGTTCGTGGCAGGTCGGCGATCGGGTCTGCGCCTTGCTGGCCGGGGGCGGCATGGCCGAAGAGGTGGTGGTTGACGGGCGGCACGTGCTGCCTGTTCCCGAAGGCGTTTCGTTGATTGAAGCGGCGGCATTGCCCGAGGTTTACGCAACAGTCTGGCTGAATGTGTTTCAACTTGCGGCGCTCAAACCGGGTGAGAAAGTTCTCTTGCACGCCGGGGCAAGTGGAATCGGTTCAGCCGCCATTCAGCTGTGCAAGGCGTTTGGCAATCCGTGCTGGGTCAGCGTCGGTTCAGCCGAGCGTTTGGCTTATTGCGAGGCGCTGGGGGCTCAGGGCGGGGTGCTGCGTACTGACGATCTGGAGAGCCTGCGTGACTTCGGGCCGTTTGATGTGATTCTCGATCCGGTGGGCGGTAATTATTCGGCGCTGAATTTGAAGCTGATGGCGCTGGACGGTCGTTGGGTGTTGATCGGTTTGATGGGTGGCCGCGAGGCGAAACTGGATCTGGCGCAGGTGTTGGGTAAGCGCGTGCAGTTGCTGGGCTCGACGTTGCGCAGCCGTGATGATCAGTTCAAGGCGGATCTGTTGAGTGATCTGGGCCAACAGGTGTGGCCATTGTTTGCGGAAGGGCGGTTGAGTCCGCAGTTGGCCAAGGCGTTTGCGGTGAAGGATGCCGAGGCGGCGTTTGCCGAGCTGGCGAGTAATACGGTGGCTGGGAAACTGGTGTTGGTGATTGACGAAAGTTTGAGCTGAGATCAGAGCAAGGTCAAAAGATCGCAGCCTTCGGCAGCTCCTACAGGGGGATTGCATTCCAAATGTAGGAGCTGCCGAAGGCTGCGATCTTTTGCTTTTATTTCCAGAGATGGATGGGCCAGCCGGTTTTTTCGGCGTGCTCGAGCAGCACCGGATCCGGGTTGACCACGTGCGGGAAATCCACTTTCAGCAGCAATGGCAGGTCATTGCGTGAGTCGGAATAAAAACTCGCGCCTTCGAGGTTCTCTTCTTCAGCGTCCAGCCACTCCAGCAAGCGAGTGATCTTGCCTTCACGGTAGGTCAACGTGCCCGCGGTCTGGCCGCTGTAAACGCCGTGCGCGACTTCCAGTTCAATCCCCAGAATCTCGTCGATGCCGAGTCGATCGGCAATCGGTCTGACCAGGTGCGTGCCCGACGCCGAGATCACCAGAATCCGGTCGCCGGCCTTGCGGTGCGCGGCGATGGTTTTGGTCGCGTCGCTGAAGATGATCGGTTCGATAAAGTCTTCAACCCACGGCCCGACCAAGTGCTCGACTTCTTCAGGCGTACGGCCGATCAGCGGTTCGAGGCTGAACGCCATGTACTCTTCCATGCGCAATTTGCCATGGCTGTAGGCGTCCATCAGTTCGTTGTTCTTGCGCATGAACGACTCGGGATCGACCCAGCCCAGGCGCCCCATTTGTTCGCTCCAGAGGGTGGCGCAGTCGCCGTGGATCAACGTTTCGTCCAGATCAAAAATTGCCAGGGCCATCAGTTCTCTCCGAGAACAGCTGCGAGCTACAAGCTTCGAGCTGCAAGAATTGGAATCAGCTGCGCCGCAGTCTACAACTTGAAGCTTGTAGCTCGAAGCGCGCAGCTGCTTTTAAGCGACTTCACACAGGGCCGTCGGATCGATGGAAAGCGCCAGACGCTGACCGTCGGGATGCAGATCAGCCGCCGAGCGATTGAGCACATCCACCACCAATTCCACGCCGCGCGCTTCGATGCGATAGCGAATGACATTGCCGAGCAGGCTGTGGCTGCGGATCTGCGCGTCGAGTTCGCCGTTGAGGCTCAGTTCGATGGCTTCCGGGCGAATGGCGATGCGATGGTTGATCGGGCGCCGCAACAGTTTCGACGCGGCTTCGGCGTCGAGCAGGTTGTAGTTGCCGATAAAGCCTGCGGCGAACACGTCGACTGGCGCGGTGTACAAGGTCTCGGCGTCGCCACTCTGTACGATTTTTCCCTGATTCATCAGGAAAATGCGATCAGACATGGTCAGCGCTTCTTCCTGATCGTGTGTGACGAAGATCGTGGTCAGGCCGAGTTCGCGCTGAATCTGACGGATTTGTTCGCGCAGGTGTTTGCGAATTCGTGCATCGAGGGCCGACAGCGGTTCATCCAATAGCAACAAACGTGGGCGCGTGACCAGCGAACGGGCAAGGGCGACACGCTGGCATTGACCACCGGAGAGTTGATGCGGATAGCGGCTGGCGAAGTCGTTGAGTTCCACCAGTTTCAATACTTCCGACACGCGTTTATGACTGTCGTCGGCGTTGACCTTTTGCATGCGCAAACCGAATGCGACGTTCTGCTCGACGGTCATGTTGGGGAACAGCGCGTAGCTCTGGAAGACCATGCCGATCCCGCGTTTTTGCGGTGTCAGCGGCACAATGTCGACGCCATCCAGCAGGATCTGACCGCCATCCACCGGTGTCAGCCCGGCGATGCAGCGCAGCAGGGTAGATTTGCCGCAACCGGACGGGCCGAGCAGGGTGACGAATTCGCCTTTGTTGATCTCGCAGTTGATGTCGCTGAACACCGTGGTGCCCGCGTAATTTTTCTGCAGGTGTTGGACGCTGACATAGCTCATTCGCTTTTGTCCTTGTTCAAGATGTTGGCGATCCAGGTCAGGACCAGCACGAAAAAGAAATACGAGATAACCAGCGCACTGGTGAAGTGACCGCTGCTGTTGCGCATGTTGTTCAGATAAACCTGCAGGGTTTCGTAACGCGTGCCGACGAGGATGTTGGCGAAAACGAACTCACCGAACAGGAACGAGAACGACAGCAGCAACGCGACCATCAGGCCTTTGCGCAGGTTGGGCAGCACCACCAGAATGGCTGCCTGAAAGGTGCTGGCGCCGAGCAGTTGCGCGGCATCCATCAGGTCGCGCAGGTTGATCGCTTGCAGGTTGTTGGTGATCGCGCGGTACATGAACGGCAGGGCCACGGTGAAGTAGCAGCCGATCAGAATCCATGGCGTGCCGACCATCGCCATCGGCCCGGAACCGTAGAGCTGCAACAGACCTACCGATGACACCACCGGCGGCACCGCGAAGGGCAGCAGGATCAGGATGTTCATCAGCGCATCGAGTTTCGGAAAGTGGTAATGCACGACGAACAGCAGCGGCAGAATCAATACCACCGACAGCACCAGCGCGCCGACGCAGACCAGCAATGACTGGCCGAACGCGTGAAGGAAGCGCGGGTCGCTCCACAACTGGATGTACCACTTGAAGGTGAAACCGCTGGGCAAAATGGTCGCCGACCAACTGCTGGCGATCGAGTAAACCAGCGTGCCTGCCAGCGGCAGCAAAAGGATCGCAAACAGCAGGTAAACCACGACGCGGTGGTAGAGGCCGGCCGGGCCGGATTCAGCGCGAGACATGGTAGCTCCTCTTCAACAGCAGTTGATGCACGACGGTGACGATGGTCATCAGCGCCACCAGCACCACGGCCAGAGCGCTGGCCAGATTCGGGTCGAGGGAAATGTCGCCGGAGACCATCGCAGCAATCCGGATCGGCAGGACGTTGAAGTTGCCCGTCGTCAGTGCATACACCGTGGCGTAGGCGCCGAGGGCGTTGGCCAGCAGAATCACAAACGTACCGAGCAAAGCAGGTGTCAGCACTGGCAAACCGATGTGCCGCCAGAACTGCCAGCCGTTGGCGCCGAGCAATGCTGCGGATTCGCGCCAGTCTTCACGCAAGGCGTCGAAGGCCGGGTAGAGCAGCAGCACGCCAAGCGGAATCTGGAAATAGGTGTAGAGGATGATCAAGCCGGTTTTCGAGTACAGGTTGAAATCCTGAATGATCCCGGCCTGCTTGAGCATGATGGTGATGCTGCCGTTGAACCCGAGCAGGATGATGAAGGCGAACGCCAACGGCACGCCGGCGAAGTTGCTGGTCATGTTGGCGAAGGCATTCACGAAGTTGCGCAGTTTCGAGTCGACGCGGCGCAGGGAATACGCCCCGAGCACGGCAATGATGATGCCGAATACGCTCGACCAGAAACTGATTTCCAGGCTGTACTGGATCGCCTGCAAGTAGAACTTCGAACTGAAGATCTTGGTGAAGTTTTCGATGCCCCAACCGAACTCTTCCGATTGCAGGCTGTTGATCATTACCCAGACCAGCGGGGCGATTTCGAAGACGATAAAGAACAGCGCGAAGGGCACCAGGCACAACGCCGCCAGCCATTTGCCGCGAGTCATGGCATTCACTTGAGCAGCTCCCGGCACACAGGTTTGTCGTGGGGCACGCCGAGCAATTCGCAGACGGTGCCGCAGATTTCCGTCTGCTTCGGCGCGGCATCAGCGCTGAAGCTGAAGGCGTCGCCGAGGACGAAAAGCGGCACTTGACGCTCTTCCGGCAGCAGGCCGTTGTGCGAGCGGTCGTTGTTCATGCCGTGGTCGGCGGTCACCAGCACTTGATAACCAGCGTCGAGCCAGCTCTGCAAATAGTCGGCGAGGATGATGTCGGCCGAGCGCGCGCTGTTGCGGTATTGCGAACTGTCGAGGCCGTGTTTGTGCCCGGCGTCGTCGATGTTCATCGGGTGGATCAGCAGGAAGTTCGGATCGTGGCGCAGGCGCAGGTTTTCCGCGTCGGCGAACAGGTGCGAATCCGGATAGTGATCGTTCCAGTAGAAATGCCCGTGCTGGATCGGCAGCGACAGATTGTCGGTGTGCCGGTCGCGGGCAGCCACGAACGGTGAGCGGTTGTACAACTCGCTGACCCAGTGATACGCCGCGGCAGCGGTTTTCAGACCGGCATCGCGGGCGTAGTGATAAATGCTGCGCTGATTGGACAGGCGCGCGACGTTGTTGTGGACGATGCCGCTGTCGATCGGCGGCACGCCGGTGAGGATGCATTCATAGAGCGGTCGGGACAGGGCCGGCAGTTCGCACTCCAACTGGTAGAGCGCGGCGCGTCCTGCGCCAACATAAGCCTGCAGATGCCCCATGGCGTGGCGCGCGACCTCGTAGTTGAGACCGTCGAGCACGACAAGGATGACGTTGTGCTTCATAGGGGCAAAAACTCCGCGAAACAGGAAATTTCAGATTCAACCCGGATCCCCTGTGGGAGCGGGCTTGCTCGCGAAAGCGTTAGATCATTCAACATTGATGTCGACTGATACGACGCCTTCGCGAGCAAGCCCGCTCCCACATTTGGATCTGCAGCAGATCACAAAAGGGTGATCAGCCGCTTTATTTCATCTCTACGATGACTTCTTCGTTCCACTGCTGTGGCAGGGCTTTGGAGGTCTTTTCCCAGGCGTCGGCGTCTTTGATCGGGGTGACCTTTTTGTACTGCTCGTTCGGCAGCAGTTTGGCCTTCACGTCTTCCGGCAGTTGCAGGTGCTCGGCGCGGATCGGACGCGCGTTGCCGCGAGCGAGGTTGGTCTGGCCGGCGTCGCTGAAGATGTATTCGCGGGTCAGCTTGGCGGCGTTCGGGTTTTTCGCGTACTTGTTGATGATCGTGGTGTAGCCGGAAATCACCGATCCGTCGGACGGGATCAGCACGACGTAGTCATCCGGGTTGGCCATCTTGGCTTTGTAGCTGAGGCCGTTGAAGTCCCAGACCACGCCGACTTCGATCTCGCCTTTTTCCATGGTGGCGATGGTCGGGTTAGCCATCGACAGGCGACCTTGCTTGGCAATGTCGGCAAACAACAGCAGGGCCGGCTTGATGTTTTTCTCGTCGCCACCGTTGGCCAGTGCCGCAGCGAGTACGCCGTTGGCGGCCTGGGCGGCGGTGCTCACGTCACCGATGGAGACCTTGTATTTGCCGCCCTTGAGGTCAGCCCATTTGGTCGGTACTTCGGAGCCGTGCAGCAGCTTTTTGTTGACGATAAAGGCAATGGTGCCGGTGTAGGCCAGCGCCCAGTTGCCGTCCTTGTCCTTGGCCCAGTCCGGAACCTGATCCCAGGTGCTTGGCTTGTACGGTTGCACCACGCCTTGCTTGACCGCGATCGGGCCGAAGGCGGCACCGACGTCGCCGATGTCGGCGGTGGCATTGTCTTTCTCGGCGGCGAATTTGGCGATTTCCTGAGCCGAGCTCATGTCGGTGTCGATGTGTTTCAGGCCGTAGGTTTTGGCCAGGTCTTCCCAGGTGCCTTTCCAGTTGGCCCAGTCATCGGGCATGCCGACGCTGTTGACGGCGCCTTCCGCTTTCGCAGCGGCTTCGAGGGTTTTCAGATCGGTGCCGGCCGCCATGGCGGAGGTGCACAGTGCAATGGTCGAGCCTAACAGTGTTGCCAGGAAAAGCTGTTTCATTCCGAAGCTCCTTGGTCGTGTTCAACGCTGCGATTGCGGTGGTTGTTGGTCTAGGTCAGCAATACCTGAGCCAATTTAAGGGGGCTGGATGACACTTTGATGTCGGTGGCCTCGCGCCAGGCCTTTTATCTGGCCGATATCGCCAGGTGCCCGATAAGCGTAGACCATGCGCAAAGGCCCGGTGAGCAAGGGACTTGGCCGATGTATTGCAAGTCGTGAGGATGACCGTTCGGTAGTTTTGTCATCTCTCGGTCATCTGTACTGCCTAGGCTTGCATCACTACAAAGCGGTTTGATCGCCGTGCGGTTTTGCCCCGAAACAGTGCTGGTCTAGTCCAGATAGGTAACGTTGATGCGTGATGAGGCAACAAAAGCGGTGACAGCCATTGGCCAGGTGTTGCAGGAGCAGCTCGACCACGGTTTGTTGGCGGCGGGCAGTAAGTTGCCGGCCGAACGCAAGCTCAGTGAGCTGTTTGGCACCACGCGGATTACTGTGCGTGAGGCGTTGTTGCAGTTGGAGGCACAGGGGCAGATTTATCGCGAAGAGCGGCGTGGGTGGTTCGTTTCGCCACCGCGTCTGGCCTATAACCTGATGCAGCGAAGTCACTTTCACGCGATGGTCAGTGCGCAGGGGCGGGTGCCGTCGACCGAGGTGATTTCGGCGCGGCTGCAACCGGCGTCAGCGGCGGTGTGTGCGTGGTTGCAGTTGCCGGCGCTGTCCAGCGTGATTCAGATTTGCCGGTCGCGGCGGATTGACGGGCGGTTGGTGTTGTATGTGGAGCACTATTTGAATCCGCAGTTTTTTCCGGGGATCCTTGAGTTTGATTTGAATCAGTCGATTACTGAGTTGTATGCGCGGCATTACGATTTGCACTATGGGCGGGTGCGCTTTGAGATTGTGCCGACGTCTTTGTCGGTGGATGCGGCGGCGGCTTTGCGGGTGTCGGTGGGGAGTCCGGGGTTACGGATTGCTCGGGTTAATTATGATCAGCATGAGCGGTTGATTGATTGTGATCTGGAGTTTTGGCGGCATGATGCGATTCATGTCGGGGTCGACGTTGTTTGATCGTTTTTTGGGGGCATATCCGTTGCTGCGGGTGTTGCTGATTATGGTTCCGCCCTTACGGCGGGTCACTTTTGGCAAACGCCGGAGTGCCGGCCCAGCCCAAAGTAACCAAAAGGTCTGTGCCCTGACGTCCGGCCCTCGCTAAGGCTCGGGTTCCTTCGCTCCGGGTTCATCCGGGGGCATCGCCTACGGTTTGCTTCGCTGCACCTCCTCTCGATGCTTTCCCCGTATGAATCCCTCCACTCAGCCTCCCGACGGGCTCTAAGATCAAGATCAAAAGCAGGCGAGCTGACACTCGGCCTAATGGTTGGCGCGGTCAATGTGGGAGCTGGCTTGCCAGCGAAGGCGGCCTGACAGCCGACCAATCTCTCCCTGATTCAACACCATCCAATTGTGGGAGCGGGCTTGCTCGCGAAGGCGGCCTGACAGCCGACCAATCTCTCCCTGATTCAACACCATCCAATTGTGGGAGCGAGCTTGCTCGCGAAGGCGGCCTGACAGCCGACCAATCTCTGCCTGATTCAACACCATCCAATTGTGGGAGCGAGCCCGCTCGCGAAAGCGCCCCCACAGTCACCGCCTCTTTACTTGTCTGTCTGCGCGTTGGCATACAAATAATCCGTCGCCAACGAGGCCAGTGTCCTCACGCCAACCACCAGCGCCGACTCATCGACAAAGAACCCTGGATTATGATTCGGCGCGGCTTTGCTCATGTCTTGATCCCGCGGCGTCACGCCAAGAAACACGAACAGCCCCGGCGCTTCCTTGGCAAAGAACGAGAAGTCCTCGGCCCCGCCCACCAGCGGCCCTTGCACCACGTCATCCTTGGCCGCCCACTTCAACGTCGGCAGCATTTTTTCGGTGAGTGCCGGGTTGTTGATGGTCGGGTCGTATTTTTCGATGATGGTGACGTCCGCTTTGGCACCGCCGCTTTCGGCGATTTTTTCGACGGTCTGGCGTACGTCGGCGTGGAGTTTCTGGCGGATGCCGTAGTCGTATGAGCGGATCGTCCCGGTCATGTCGACCGATTCGGGAATGATGTTGTAGCGCGTCCCGCCGTTGATGGTGCCGATGCTGACCACCGATGGAAACGACGAGATGTCGGTGCGGCGGCTGACCACGGTTTGCAGGCCGACGATGGTTTGTGCGCCGACGGTGATCGGGTCGATGCCGTCCCATGGGCGGCCGGCGTGGGTTTGTTTGCCGAGGATTTTGATGCGCAGGTCGTCGGAGCTGGCGAGGGTCGGGCCGGGGCGGTAGGTGATCTGGCCGGCGGGGACGCCGGCCCAGACGTGCAGGCCGAAGACGGCGTCGGGTTTCGGTGATTTCATCACGCCTTCCTCGACCATCATTTTCGCGCCCCAGGTATTTTTGCCGTCGGGGATGAAGTCGCTCGGGCCTTCTTCGGCGGGCTGGAAGTAGAACACCACGGTGCCGGGCAGGGTGTCGCGCATGCCGGTCAGAATTTTCGCCGTGCTGAGCAGGATCGCGGTGTGGGCGTCGTGGCCGCAGGCGTGCATCACGTCGACTTCTTTGTCGAGATAGGTGCCTTTAGCTTTCGAGGCGAATGGCAGGTCGGAGACTTCCTTGACCGGCAGCGCGTCCATGTCGGCGCGCAGGGCAACAGTCGGGCCGGGCAGGGCGCCTTTGAGGACGGCGACCACGCCCGTGCGCGCCACGCCGGTTTTGACTTCCAGACCCATGGCTTTGAGTTGTTTGGCGACCAGTTCCGACGTGCGCTTTTCAGTGTTGCCGAGTTCGGGGTGGGCGTGGATGTCGCGGCGGGTTTCCAGCAGTTCCGGTTCGAGTTTTTGCGCCTGCTCGGCGATCTGTGAGCGCGTGCTTTCCATGGTGGCGGCGCCGGCGTGACAGGCGAACAGGGTGAGTAGAACGGCATGGGCAATGCGGGTCAGCTGCATCGGGTTTCTCCTTGGTTATTGTTTTTGGGCTTCCCTGCCTGTGACTGCAACTGCGCGCCTGAGTGCTATTCCTTAGGCTCGCCACCGCCGGCAGTGATCACTTGTACGCTCATGCGTGGGGTGGCCAGATCCAGTCCGGCTTCATCCAGATGCCGCTTCAGCGAAAGGTTGAACGCCCGCGACACTTCCCACTGTTTGATCGGCGCCGTCTTGAACCGTGCACGCAGAATCGCGCTGCCGGACTCAAAACTCTCGACACCCTGAATTTCCAGCGGCGACCAGATATTGCGGCGTTGCAGAGGATCGGTGCGCATCTTCTGGCCGACGTCGCGCATCAGTTTGATCGCGTCATCGATTTCCATGTTGTACGGCACCGCGACGCGGAAGATTGCGTAGCCGAACTCCCGCGAGTAGTTCTTGATGCTTTTGATCTCACTGAAGGGGATCGTGTGGACGATGCCGTCGATGTCGCGCAGGCGCACGGTGCGGATGGTCAGGCCTTCGACGGTGCCGAGGTGGCCGCCGACGTCGACGTAGTCATCGATGGCCAGCGAATCTTCGATGATGATGAACAGGCCGGTGATCAAGTCGGCAACCAGCGACTGCGCACCGAAACCGATGGCCAGACCGATCACACCGGCACCGGCCAGCAGTGGCGTAACGTTCATGCCCATGTTTGCCAGCGCGACGATCAGCGCGATGATGAAAATCGCCACGAACAGCACGTTGCGGATCAGCGGCATCATCGTTTGCGCGCGGGCATTGGCCAGGCCTTTGCGCGAGCGGGTGAGGGCGTGGTGCACGGCTGTATCAGAAAGAATCCAGATCAGCCAGGCAAACAGCAGCGTGCCAGCGAGGCTGAACAGTTTGACGCTGACGTCATGCCCGTCGCCTTCTGCGAAAGTGATCAGCGACTTGCCCCAGACCCGCAGACCCAACTCGATAAACGCCAGCCATACCAGCAGATGGGCGAGGGTATAGAAGAAGTTTTTCAGTCGTTCCGAATACAGCGCATGGCGTTTAGCCCCGCGCTGCGGTTTCAGCGAGTGGCGACGCACCAGGCCGTTGATCACCATGCACAACACCAGCAACACCGTGCAGATCATCGATTGGCGCAAAGCAGTGCTGGTGTCGCCGGCGGAGAAGAACGTCGCGAACAGCGAAATCCCCACCAGCACCAGCGCCGGGACGTACCAGAAGGTACCGAGGATATCGATGGTGTCGCTGAGCGCGCGGCGAGTCAGGCGTCGCGACAGGGGCTGGTTGCGGATCAGGTGCGCAATCGGTCGGCGGAACCGCAGAATGAACAGGCCGGTTGAAATTGCAGCGAGGACGTTGGCGACGGTCGCGGCGGTGTGGGCCAGATGCACGCCGAGGCTTTCAATCAGACGCGGATCATTCAGCGCCTCACCGAACGCGGCGAAGCTGCCGATCAGCCACAACGGCCGGAACGCCTGATGACGCAGGATGTACAGCGCGCGATGGCGATGTGGGCCATCGAGCAGGGAAAAGGCAATCACGCAGATTGCCGAGAAACAGGTGCCGACCACCAATGCGTACGCCAACACCATCGCCAGGCTTTTACCCAACGAGGAAGGCAAGGCGTAACTCATGTAGACGGTGATGACCAAAGCGATCAGCCACGGCCCGAGTTTGCGCAGGGCGAAGCGCAGCATGTCGAGGGCTTTGGGGTGTTGCGGCAGTTCTTCGGTGAGGCCGAAACGCATGCGCACGCGGTGACTGAGCCAGATCAGCGCAGCGGCGAGCAGGCTCCAGACCATCAGAATCATGGCGAAACCGAAGATTACCGGCAGCCATTCGCTGGCCGGCATCATCAAGGCGCTGAATTCATCTTTGGCCAGATCGAACTCGGCAGACCAGCGATTGAGCGGGCTGTCAGCGCCGGTGAATTGTTTTTCGAAATTGGCGAGGGTGCCGCCGATCAGGCCGAGCACGCCTTCTTCAGGTGTGGTCTGGGCTTTTTTCGTGGCGTCGCGCAACTTTTTCAGGTCGGTGAGCAGTTGCGCGCGTTGCTTGTCGTTTTCCAGCGACTTGATGACTTCGTCGAGGGATTGACCGAGGGGTTCCTGCGCTTCGGGCTGGGCCTTGTTGGTGTTGAGCAGGCCGGGCAGACCGACCGCCTGGGCAGGCGCCAGCGGCAGCAGCGTCATCAGGCAGACGAGGAACAGACTGGGTAAAGCAAAAAGACGAGCAAACACTAGGCGGTCAACCTCGCAATGGGCGGATCGAACGAGTGTACGAGCCCGCCTGCTGCAATGCGAGCCGGTGCGCGGTTATTCGTTGAGTTTGGCGAGGATCTTGTAAACCACGGTAGCGAGGATCAACAGCATGCCGACCCACATGGCGAAGACACCGGCATTCTTGTCGCGGAAGTTGAAGCCGATGGCCAGCAGGAGCATTCCGCACAGGATCGGAATGAGCATGGCGTGAAACGAAGACATCGTGATCATGGAGACAGCCTTGTCGAAAGGGATGATTAAAGTCTAGGTGGCTTTTGTTTGGGAGGTGCTGATGTGTATCAGAGTTGAGCCGGTTTCAGGATGAAATTTGTGCTGCCTGGACTGACGCTTTCGCGAGCAGGCTCGCTCCCACATTTGAAATGCATTCCAATGTGGGAGCGGGCTTGCTCGCGAAGCTTTTAAGGCAAATCGCGGCAGGCGTAAAACGCACTCAGCACTTTCACCAGATGCGCCAGGTCGTGGCTGCCGCACAGTTCGCGGATCGAGTGCATGGCGAAGGTCGGCAAGCCGATGTCGACGGTGCGCACACCGAGGTGGCTGGCGGTGATCGGGCCGATGGTCGAGCCGCAGCCCATGTCGCTGCGCACCACGAAGCTTTGCACCGGCACTTCTTCGGCCATGCACAGATGGCGGAAGAAGCCGGCGGTTTCGCTGTTGG